>JBDNFH010000095.1:0-16290 GCA_041689915.1 Candidatus Nanopelagicales bacterium
GCGAATCGTCCACCAGAGAGTCCTTCGATTAAATACATTTCCCACAGCGGTCGACTTCGATCAAGTGGGCGGCTCATGAGCCGTGCTACCAATTCGTCGAGCTGCACCCGGCTACCCGGCTTGGGCAATGCTGATCGCCGAACATGATAGGAGACGTCAAACGCGGTGTCATCGACCCAGACCGAGCGAAACATGCCCAACGGGATGTCCTTCACTCGCTGTCGGTACCGCGGAACAAATGCCAAACGCGCTTTAATTAATTTGACCAAAGTTTCATGTTCAAAGCCAGTATCGGGTGCCTTGAAAATGGAGACACTGCCAATATTCATGGGGGTTTCGGAATTCTCAAGGTAGAGAAAAGAAGCGTCCAGGCTGCTCAATCGCTCCATCAGGCACTTCCCCTTCACCTATCCATGACAACTACGGCGCAGCGTCACAACTACGGCCCAGTGCGCATCCCAGTGCGCATCCCAGCGACGCAACACACACCGTACTGCTCAAAGCGCTGATTTTGACATTTTAGTGACACACTGGTGTCGTGCCTCTTCCCCCATGGGCGCGCGCACTTCGCGCATCCTTCATCATCCCTATTCTCGGTGCTTCCCTGCTCGCTGGCCTGCTCCTTGGCGTAATCGCGACCTCGGACTCGCCCAGTGCCAGTGCGCAGCAGGCTCAACGGGGGCCCACCACGACCGAACCAATGGTTACATCCACGCCGACCACGACACCAACTAAACCCAAAAAACCCAAGCCAGCAACCCGCGAACGCAAAGCGAAGAACGTGCCCGAGCGTCCACTTGATAAGCACACCGGTCGACGCATCGTCTATGACAAAGCCATGATGACCATTTGGGTTATGGATGAAGCAGATGAAGTCGTTTACCGCTTCCCCGTTGTCGGACGCTGGGATCGCCCGGTCAAAGGCAAATACAAAATTTATTCCCAGTCGCAGCGCAGTGGCAATCCATATTCCAAAGTGACGTTTGATCACATGACACGATTCGCTTATGGCATGGATGGCAAGACCCCCATTGGTTTTCACAGTATTCCCAAGTACTACGACGGCAGCAAGATGCACTCAACCAAGCAACTTGGATTACCCATTGCTACCGGCGGTTGCGTTCGCATGGCTGCGAAAGATGCTAAAAAACTTTACAAGTGGGCCGATATCGGTGACAGGGTCTTCGTACTCGCTTCTCCGTAAGCATGCATCCGCACACTCTTTAATCGCCTTTGCCAAGGACCCCCGGGCGTTTAATTCTCCCAATGTGCTTGCCTTTTTCACCATGTCGGTTGCCGCGGTGTCATTGGGTAAGTACATGACGCCTAGTTTAGGGTCAAGTGCTCCACAAATAGCCCCGAATTCACGTTGTACTTGGCGCGAATCGACCTTATGAACCATGTTCACGACCACGCACTTTCTGGCACGTGCAAATAACTGTGCGTAGGCACTGTAAGTACTCGCCAGTCTCTGGGCTCCGACCGCGTCAGCCCTGGTCACCAAGTAAACCTGGTCTGCACTCTCAAGGACAGTCCTTGCAACCACAGTTCGCCGGGGTACCAACGTTGGAGCCAAGTCAATACCCTCCTCGCCATCTGCGTCCTGCATATCGGCACCGAGATCAATGACAATGTGATCGAAATGTTCACGAGCGCGGCAAATAATTTGTCCCATCGCACCGGCACGTACCTCTGGCCATCTCTGTGGGTCTGAAAGTCCCGTCATGACCCAGAACTTGGGATTGATCGCCCTTGCGCAGTTGGCGAGGGACCGCGAGTCAAGTGCATTTTGCTCCGCGTAACGTGCTGCCACAACGATCCCGCTGACATCCTCGTCGATCCCAAGTGTCAATGCGACTGACGGAGCGAGCGTGTCGGCGTCAATGAGGAGTACGCGAGCACCACCGTTTCCCAGTGATTCCGCTAACCCAATTGCAAAAGTTGTGCGTCCGTGTGAACCAACCGGACCCCAACATGCGCTCACTTTCCCCCCAATGCGCTCACGCCCTTGCTCTTGCTCTTGCTGTCCACGTTCAACCGATAGGTCCTGCCGCAATTGTGCAACGAGATCAAAATCGGAGTGATCAGTCCGCAAAATTCGGTCAGCATTCCACGACCTCGCAAGTGCTTCTTCGCGTTCGTCACATGCAATAACAGAAACCGACGCTACCGAAGCCTTGAGTGTGACCATAATTTCACTGCTCATACGAGGTAGCTGTGCACTCATCAAAACGTGAGTCCCGGGCACCACCGCACATACCGCAAGCAGTTCAGGTGCATCAAAACAACGCCTGCTCACCACGATTCCCCCAGCACTGGCCAAAGCGATTAAATCCGCTTCTCTATCAACACCGCTCAAGGCCCAGACCATGTTGAAACTTTCCGACTCGCCACCGAATCTTTGTTTCATTTCGACACCTGCGATTCCACCGGGACCTTGACCAAGTCAATAACTCCGGTTCGGATCGCCTGCACGAGGTCAGAGACTTGGGCAACCGGTACTAGCAGCACAACGCCAATTTCCCCACCGGTTCCGACTACATCACTTGCAACCTCGCGCACCGTTAGTCCCGAGAGAACCAGTGTTGGTGGCAGCGCCGATCCTGAATCCTGCGCGCTCGACCACACGTCAACTTGGTCACCGGCAGATAAGCCAATTGCCACGTGCAGTGGATCAACCGAAACCGTGACGACTCGAGAGTCTGCCGGCGGCAGCGCACTGATGGCTTCACTTGGAATGAACTCTCCTGCCCCAATCGGCCTAGCGACGGTGCCTGAGGGTTGAATCAATCCTTGGAAGTACGGCTCCTGTGCGCCATTGAGCGCAACGACAACGGCCTCGACGCCCGTGAGTGTGCTTCCCACCGCAAGTTCAGAACTCGTCCGCCACAGAGTCACGGTCTCCTCGCCGGTTGCCATGACCCGCGCTCCAATAAACATCGAGCCAATCAAAATCGACACACCCAGCCATAATCGAATGTCACTCCACCTCGCCGACTTTCGGTTCCTTGGCTGCACCGATTGCTCTTTACCCCAGCGAATTCGCATAAAATACCTTTTCGTTTATTGATGTATTCCTCGACCAGCGCGCGATCGCAGCACCAGTTCTTCCACTATCTCCCCAAACTCCAGATTCACGAAATGGTTATCCACAGGTGACGGGTGGCTGCTGCGCCGATCCAAAGACTTTGGCACTATGTCCCCATGGCCCGCTTTCTCACACTTTCTGATGTCGCTGAGACACTGAACATTTCCTCCGCTCAGACCTATGCATTGGTGCGCAGCGGCGATTTGCCCGCGATCAAAGTGGGTGGACGCGGTCAGTGGCGCGTTGAAGCTCAAGCACTCGAGGATTACATCGAAAATATGTATGCCCAGACCCGCGAATTCGTCTCCACCCACCCCTTTGGTAAAGATGAAGTGTCCGGGCTACCCTCAGACTAAGCACCCTCTTACTAATTCGCGACTTTCATCGAAATTACCGAGCCAAGTGCAACTACGAGTCGCTGGTCGACCCCTTCGCCGTTATCAATTTCAATAAAATCACGCCCAACGGCCGCAACTTGTCCATGCAGGTAGTTTGCATCCATGTAGTTTGCATCAATGTGGCTTGCAGCCACCCGCCCTTGGATCCTGATGCTCACCCGGTTGCCCCACTGTCCTCGCAGCCAGGAACCCTCGCGAAATCCAATCCGGGTTCGACCCAATGCTTCCGCGACCGGGGCCAAACCGCGGGGTAGGCCACGTGCGGAGTTAATGCAACCCGTCCGGATCAGCTGCTGTGCGTCCCGCGCGGATTCACGATCAGCACACCGCAACAAGATGAACTCCCCAGAAGCGCTTACCTCGGTGAGGATCCCGATGCAACGGATCCCGGAAACCACGAGGTCAACCTGGTTACCTCGAGCCTGCGTGAGACGGGCGACCAAGGTCATCTCACTCCACTGCGCTTCCGCTAGGTCGGCCGCCTCAGCCAAAACCTCTTGATCGAGTTGGGCCTGAACACTGGCCTGAGCTTGCAGCCAAACTTCGGGGAGTTCCACCCCGCCAGTCTGCGCGGCACACTCACTCTTTCGCTAATGAATTTGGGGGCCTGTGGATAAACCCCTCATACGTGCGAAGTTTTTCGTCCAAGTGTGTTTGAAATCCCCATTTCTGGGCATAACAGGTCTGTGAGCAAAATTGGGCCTTGACAAAAGCAGTATCCATACCCACATAATGCATACCGAACTAATAATAGGTAAACAAATGCAAATGAATGCAAATAGCCAGATAAAAATCAACCGCGAAATTCTGTGAGGATCGACATGACCAACCATCTAATCCCTCAAGACGAGGCCAGCGCCGATACAACTGGCCACCCACGTATCCATGCGCCTAGTCTGCGCTTGATCGACGGCGGAATCCCCGACCACGCGGATTACAAGGAGCAGCTTCCCTTAGCCCTCACCTGGCAGATCGCCCCCGGCGTACCGGCCACTCGGCCGCTGGAGCTGGTGCCATCGACAACGACAACGACAGACCGCGGGTCGCAACAATCCGGGCCAGCATTGATGCCCAGCCATATTCGAGTCCCGAACGAGGAGGGTGACCTCGTTGAGGTGCCGCACCCCATCAGCTGGGCTGGACACATGGCACGCATGGTTTTTGAAGTGAGTTGTGGCGAACGACCCAGCGCTCAACTCAACCGCTGGGTGAGTCGCGATCAACTTTCACTCTTGGCACTTCGCGGTCGGAGTTACTCACGTCACCCCGCAACGCGCGCTCAAAAAGGGCTCTCGCGGCTGCGCAAGGTACGCGGTGTGCGGGCCATGCAGGTGGCGCCGGGCATTATCGAAGCTAGCGCCGTACTCGTAGGCACCGCACGCTCCCACGCCATTGCAATGCGCATGGAAGCGGTTGGTAATCAATGGATGCTGACCGCCGTTGAAATGCGCTAGCGCTTTCGGTTAGCCCGCTCGGCGCGCCTACGTTCGGCCCGGCTTGCATTGGGATCAACTTCAACGATCCCCTCTTCCCCAGCATCCATCTCCCCGCGCACCACGCCACCGTCAGTGTCTGCATCCGGTGCCGAATATTCCAAGTGTTTCGGTCGCTGCGGGCCTAGACCTTTGGCCTGCAGGTCAAGGGCTGCACCTGCGCTCGTTCCAGTTGCATCAACGAGGCCCTCAATTGCAGCTGCTGCTTCCTCTTCAACTTCAGGCTTGACCTGAACTTCAACGTGGAAAAGATAACCTACAGTTTCTTCTTTGATTGAATCCATCATGGCCGTGAATAAATCGAATCCTTCACGCTGGTACTCGATGAGCGGATCCCGCTGAGCCATTGCCCGCAAGCCGATTCCATCACGCAAATAGTCCATCTCGTACAGGTGCTCGCGCCATTTGCGATCAAGTACCGAGAGAATTACGCGACGTTCTAGTTCGCGGGTAACGTCCTCGCCTAACTCCTCTTCGCGAGTGTTATAGGCACCTTCAGCGTCCTCAACCAGAATATTGCGCAGCAAATCAGCGCTGAGGCCACCAATGTCACCCCCGGATTCCTCGAGAACTTCATCAAGTGTTACCTCCACGGGATACAGTTGCTTGAGCGCCTCCCACATTTTGTCAAGGTCCCATGACTCGGGGTAACCCTCACCGGTCACGGAGTTCACATAACCACTCACCGTGGCGCCGATGAACTCGCGCACCTGCTCTTCAATATTTTCACCCTGCAGCACTCGACGTCTTTCATCGTAAATCACGAGCCGCTGGCGATTAAGGACGTCGTCGTACTTGAGAACATCTTTTCGAATCTCGAAGTTCTGCGCTTCAACTTGACTTTGCGCGGAACGAATTGCGTTCGACACCATTTTTGCTTCAATCGGGACATCGTCTGGGACGTTGAACCGCTGCAAGAATGAATTGACCATATCGGCCTTGAACAAGCGCATGAGGTCGTCGTCGAGTGAGAGGTAAAACTGGGACTCACCGGGGTCACCCTGGCGACCGGATCGACCTCTGAACTGGTTGTCAATCCGGCGGGACTCATGGCGCTCGGTGCTCAGGACGTAGAGCCCACCAAGTCCGACAACCTCGTCATGCTCAGTTTTCACGCCAGCCGCTGCCGCAGCCAGCGCTGGCTTCCACGCGGCTTCATAACTTTCCGGGTCTTCTACGGGATCAAGGCCCTTTCGAGTGAGATCCGTAGCCGCAATGGCCTCAGCATTTCCACCCAACATGATGTCGGTTCCGCGGCCGGCCATGTTGGTTGCTACCGTCACGGCTCCACGGCGACCTGCCATCGCAACAATCGCTGCTTCACGTTCGTGATGCTTGGCGTTGAGGACCTCATGGGGCACGCCATTTTTCTTCAGCAGAGCAGACAACTCTTCCGATTTATCAACGCTCGTTGTCCCAATCAGGATTGGCTGACCCGTTGCATGTCGTTCAACGATATCTTCGAGTACCGCACCAAACTTCGCGCCCGCGGTTCGGTAAATCAAGTCAGCATTGTCTTGGCGGATCATGTCACGATTGGTGGGAATCGGCACAACACCGAGGTCGTAAATCTGATTAAACTCCGATGCCTCGGTCATTGCCGTACCGGTCATTCCACTCAATTTGTCATACAATCGGAAGAAATTTTGCAAGGTAACGGTCGCCAAAGTTTGGTTCTCCGCTTTAATTTCCACGCCTTCTTTGGCTTCGATTGATTGATGCAGTCCTTCGTTGTAACGGCGCCCGCGCAAAATGCGACCTGTGTGTTCGTCAACAATAATTACTTCGCCATCCATGACCACGTAATCGCGATCCTTTTTGAATAATTCCTTCGCACGAATGGCGTTGTTCAAATAACCAACCAGAGGTGTGTTAACGGTGTCGTACAGATTGTCAATTCCGAGTTCGTCTTCAACTACGTCAATTGCCTCTTCGAGCACACCAACGGTTTTCTTTTTCTCGTCAACTTCGTAGTGCTGGTCCCGCACCATTTTTTTGGAAATTCGCGCAAACTCCGCGTACCACTCGGTCGCCTGGTCAGCCGGTCCACTAATGATCAGCGGGGTTCGGGCTTCATCGATCAAAATTGAGTCGACTTCGTCGACGACAGCAAAATTGTGTCCGCGCTGCACCATTTCTTGCGCCGACCACGCCATGTTGTCACGCAAATAGTCGAATCCAAATTCGTTATTGGTGCCATAGGTGATGTCTGCGGCATAGGCATCGCGCCGTTGCGCCGGTGTCATGTTATTGAGAATCGTGCCGACACTAAGTCCCAGGAAACGGTGAACCCTTCCCATCCACTCGGAGTCACGTTCAGCCAAGTAGTCATTGACCGTGACAACGTGAACGCCTTTGCCGGAAATTGCATTGAGGTATGCCGGCAAAGTTGACACTAGGGTTTTACCTTCACCCGTGCGCATTTCCGCAATATTGCCTAAGTGCAGCGCTGCACCGCCCATTACTTGTACGTCGTAATGCCGTTGCCCTAAAGTTCGCTTGGAAGCCTCGCGCACTGTCGCGAATGCCTCTGGCATCAGGTCATCAAGGCTCTCGCCCTGTGCGTAGCGCTCTTTAAACTCTTCCGTGAGTTCGCGCAATTCCGCATCCGTTAGGTCAACGAAGTCAGATTCAATTGCGTTTACCGCCTTCGCGATCCCCTCCAGCTTGCGCAATATCTTGCCTTCGCCGGCTCGAAGAATTTTGTCAAAAACGCCCACGTGAAACCTTCCAAGTAACGATTAGATAAAGCGGCAGGTGCCATCGTAGTTCCACAGGCCAAAATTGCCTCTAGCCACCCGGATCCTCACCCGATAGACATGCTCCATGCGGGATTTCTTCCGAAAATTCGTAACTGAACTCAGCGACCTCGTGCTTGCACGTCAATGTATTGGCTGCGAAACCCTGGGGACGCTGATCTGCGAAAATTGCAATGCCAGCGTCAGTGATCAGGCCCACATTATGCGGGATTTGCGCTTTGATGAACTCGCCGAAGACCTCCGTATTCCCCTGGCAATCGCCCACCGTTACGCGCCACCGATTGATGCAATGATTTACCGCTACAAGGACAATCAAATCCCTGAACTTGCCCGGCTGCTCGCCATTCTTCTTGAGGGGGCGATCCGGAAAATCCCCGGCGTTGATCCCGGTTCAGGTCCTGGCGGAGTCCAGTTCCCCATCCTGATTCCCATTCCCTCGCGAAAATCCTCGATTCGAACGCGCGGCTTTGATCCGATGGTCCGCATTGCTGATCACCTGGCCCGCGCTGGCTACCCCGTCGCTCCGTGGCTGATCGACCAGCGGAGCGCTGGCCGTTCGAAAACACTCGGAACGGCCGACCGGATGCACGCGGCACATGACGCCTTCCGGATCGGACGCATTCCAGATCGCTATGTTCGCAACCCAATTCCGGCCATTGTGATTGACGATGTCACCACGAGCGGGGCAACTTTCACCGCCGCAGTCTCCCAACTCTTATTGGCCGGGGTGCATGTCACCGGATGCGCAGCGGTCGCCGGCACCCGTAAATCCTGATTCAAGACCAAGCCATGCGCCTGACCCGCTAACCGGGGTAGGCCGTTAACCCGGGTAGGCCGCCGCGCTTCCTTGGATTCGCGCAATCCATGACTGAGTTGAGTTTTCATAAATCGAGCCATCGGCCGAAGTAACAAGTGTCGCCAGTCCCGGTGCCGCTGCAATAGATACCGGGTCTGCGGGTGACCCTTGAGCTTGAATTTCGCCACGGCCCAGATTAATTTCATAAATTTGCAGAGTGCCTGCCGTCTCACTTGCAATCACAGCGATCGTATTGGCGCTCGACCAGGCGACGGCCGTGACTACACTGAGTTTGGACTCAACTCTCATTGGTTTCTGCAACGCAATTCGGGTTATGTTTGCAGGTGAAGGTCGATCAACCCGTGCCATCAGCAGCACAGACCCGGTTTCATTAGAAACGATGATCGCTGCGCGCGTGCCATCGCGTGAGGGAATGACCGACTGCACAAAATCACCCTGCTCAAGTCCATTGATCTCGATCTCAAATGTTTCACCCGTTGCTAGCAACGTCTGAGCAACGCCATTGTCGTTGACAATCCAGGCAGTTGTTTCTCCATCAAAGGCGATTGATTGCGCCCCTGCCTGCGCCCCTTCGGCCGGCGGGATCAATTCAAGTGTGGCCCCGATGAGCAAACTGCCCCACACAAGTTCCCCGCCCGAAGTTGACGCAATTGCTCGTTTTCCATCAATGGACACTGCAAATTTGATGAGGACGTCTTGCGTCACCCCGAATCCCCCTGGCACAGCAAAGTTTCCATTGGTAGTCAACCGCACAACACCGACACTGGTAGACGCGTAACCAACCGATGCACCTGGCAAACCGCCTGGATCGACTTCCGGCCACGCATCACGAGACTGTGGTGATCCCGTTCCGGGAACACTTAATGGGGTCCCGTTCACCGAGATTTCGACGAATTGTACTTCCGGTAATTGCCGCAGTGTCCACACAATCTGCTGAGATAACGCGACACGAGCGGGGTCATTAGCCAACGTGACACTCGCATTGAGATTGACCCGCGCTATTCCATTCTCAATCGGGACCGCCTCAACCGCCAGCGCAACGCCGGCCGGAAATCCAGTCCGCACTGCTGGGCTGAGCCACTCATTGGGGCCATCAATCAATCGCTGAATCAGGGTGGTTCCCAATGCTGGTCCAATTACCGGGATGAGTCGAGCATCAGGCACCAACGTCTGGAAACTGGGATTAAAAAAGTACAGGGGAAAACTGCGATAGGCGCGATTGACATCAAAACTGGAAAGCAGCAACCCTGATGGTGCAAGGTTGATTCGCCACTCACCATCTCGCTGAGCAAGGAAAAAACTTCGTTGCAATTGGGTACCGGGATCTTCAACCGTGTAGTGCCCGTTGTCGGAAATCCGTCCGCTTAGGGTCGCGCTAAACAACACTGCCGCGCCCGCTTCAACAAGAGTCGGAACACCGTCATAGACGGTAACACCCACACTTGGATCCCATTCCCCGGCCGCTTCCGGCGTCAGATAACTGCGCGCCACGAAATGATTGCTATCAAATGATGCCGAGGATTCCAGAAAACCTTGCACAATCTCAGTGGGTGACATGCCATCACGCGGTGGTCGAGCAATTACTCGAATAAATTGATCAGCACTCGTATTTGAAACAAGCTGTCCTTGCTCGATTGGGCCCGCAGTTGGCACTTGCGCCACGAGTGAACCAGCACCAATCCCACAACCCGTTAACAGTGCACTCGCAATAAACAATAGAAAAATCCTGTGCATCATGGACCACCCCATTGCCCTGGAGCAGTGTCAAGCGAGCCTCGAGCTCTCGCGCCCAGACGTGCATGAACTGCCAGCTCGTCGTCGACACCTCTGTCGACCCCCGCATCGCTCCCTGCGTCGCTCCCCACATCTGAACTCTCGGTAAATCCGTCGCTCATTGACAGCGGCGAGGTGCTGAATACTTCCCCAGCAACCCGCGGCAATGTCAACCGAAAACACGCGCCTGCTCCGGGCTCTCCAACTGCCTCGAGCCAGCCACCGTGAAGTCGAACGTCTTCCAGTGCGATTGCAAGCCCCAGACCTGTACCTCCGGTGGTGCGAGTGCGTGCCTTGTCTGCTCGCCAAAACCGACTAAACACCAAACTAGCCTCACCGGGCATCAAACCAACGCCGAAATCGCGAACCGTAATCGCGACCGAATCGGAATCACCGGCAAGTTCAATGACAACGCCTGTTCCATTCGCATGCTCAATTGCGTTATCCACCAAGTTTCGAATCACTCGGTCAATTCTGCGCGGATCACACTCAACAAATGCGGGGCGTTCATAGGCCGCGAACCTCACCTTAAGAGCATTGCGCTCGGCGAGCGGCTCGGTTGCGTGAATTATTCGCTCAATCATGGGAACAAGATCGCTTCGATCTGTTTCTAGAACAGCAGCACCCGCATCAAAGCGTGAAATTTCGAGCAAGTCCACCAAGAGCGACTCAAAGCGATCGAGCTGTTCTTGCAGCAACTCCACGGATCTTGCGCTCGATGCATCAAATGCCCCCCGATCCTCGTACATTACGTCAGCCGCCATGCGGATAGTCGTTAACGGTGTGCGCAATTCATGGGAGACATCGGAAACAAACCTTTGCTGCAAAAGTGAGAGTTCTTCCAACTGTCGGATTTGCATCGCCAAGTTTTGGGCCATCTCATTAAACGAGGTTGCAAGTTGAGCAAGGTCGTCTTCCTTTTTCACTTGCATGCGCTCATTTAGTTTTCCCGATGAAAAGCGTCTAGCAATCCGCGCTGCTTCACGTACCGGAACAACTACCTGGCGGGTGACCAGCAAAGTCACAACGGCCACCAAAATCACCAAAATGATTCCTGTACCGACTACAGCACTCGACACTAGGTCAAGAGTTTCCTGTTCCTGATCGAGATTGAACAGGTAATACAACTCGTAGGGACCCACGGTCGGAACGGTAAGTGGCGCACCAACTATTAGTCCTGGCGTGGTCCTGCCGTCAAGAAAAACAATTGGTGCATACGTCCACGACTGCCTCTTGGTCAACTGAATAGATTCACGCAATTCCTCGGGGATGCTCGATACTGCGACCAGGTTTGTCCCTCGTTCAGGTGCATCCGTGTTTGCACTCGATGTGAGTAACAAGACATCGAATGCAGACGGCGAGCCTGAACGTGCACCCAATGTCGCAATGACACTGTCCACCAGTCTCGACGCTGATGGAGTTGCCGGGCCGGTATTCGCTGCATCAAGTAGACGCTGCGCCTCCCCTAGGCCCGATGACGCCTCACTAATTGCCGAGCGATCCTTTGACTCCAAGAGACCGGTTGTGACCCTTGACAAAAGTGAAAAACCAAGAATCGTCACAACGAGTCCACTCAGCAACAAGGTAGACATAGTTACTCGAAAAAGTAGTGAACGCCGCCAAATATTCCTACCCCAACGAAACGGAATCAGCATTGAACGAAGAATTTTCACAATGGTGAAATCACCTTAAAGGGGGCCAGCTTTGTAGCCCACACCACGAACCGTCAAAACAATATCTGGTCGCTCGGGATCAAGTTCAATCTTCGCGCGCAACCGCTGCACGTGAACGTTGACAAGCCTGGTGTCGGCTGAATGGCGGTATCCCCAGACTTCCTCAAGCAGTGCCTCTCGCGTAAACACCTGACCCGGTTTGCGCGCAAGGCAGAGCAATAGGTCAAATTCGAGTGGAGTTAGCGAAAGATTCTCCTCGCCGCGGCGGACTGAGTGTCCCGTAACGTCAATCGCCAGATCACCGATCTGTAGACCTGCCGGCGTGGGCTCTTCATTTCGGCGGATCCGGGCGCGAACACGTGCAACGAGTTCCTTTGGCTTGAATGGTTTAACGATGTAGTCGTCAGCGCCGGCCTCCAAACCCACCACAACGTCGACCGTGTCACTTTTTGCCGTCAACATGACAATTGGGGTTCCCGACTCAGCGCGAATCAGTCGACACACATCGACACCATCTTTGCCTGGCAGCATCAAGTCCAATAATACAATGTCAGGCCGGCTCTCGCGAAATACTCGTAACGCCTCAGATCCATCGGAGCAAAAAACTGGCTCAAAGCCCTCACCACGCAGCACAATCCCGAGCATCTCAGCCAAAGCCAGATCGTCATCTACTACCAATACCTTGCCACGTACTCCGCCATTGGCGCGCAATCCTGCATTCATCATGCTCATCCCCCTATGTTGTCACCCTCGTGCCGCGCCCACAAGCCCGGACATGCCAGAGGAGGTGTTCGCCCCGCCAGAGAGCTTTAGCCCGCTATTAGTAGCGGTAATGATCTGGCTTGTACGGTCCGGCAACATCAAGGCCGAGATATTCGGCTTGCAGCTTGGACAGTTCGGTCAGGCGAACACCCAATGCGTCAAGGTGCAGACGCGCAACCATCTCGTCAAGGTGCTTCGGCAAGACGTGAACGTCAAGTGAGTATTCATCACGCTTGGTGAATAGTTCAATCTGAGCCAACACCTGGTTGGTGAATGAATTACTCATGACGAAGGATGGATGCCCGGTCGCGTTGCCCAGATTGAGCAAACGACCTTCTGAGAGCATGATGATCGAGTGACCGTCGGCGAATGTCCATTCGTCCACCTGTGGCTTGATCGTCTTGCGCTTGATTCCGGGGGTCTTGGTCAAACCGACAATGTCAATTTCGTTGTCAAAGTGGCCGATATTTCCGACAATCGCCTGGTGCTTCATCTGAGCCATGTGGTCTGCTGTGATGACGTCGTAGCAACCCGTCGCTGTGATGAAGATGTCAGCTTGCCCAATGACATCTTCCATGAGAGCGACCTGGTAGCCGTCCATGGCTGCCTGAAGCGCACAAATTGGATCAATTTCGGTGATGATCACGCGGGCGCCTTGTCCGCGGAGTGAATCAGCGGAACCCTTGCCGACGTCACCGTAGCCCGCAATAACCGCAACCTTGCCACCAATCAACGTGTCCGTTCCACGATTGATTCCATCAATGAGCGAATGACGGCAGCCGTAGACGTTGTCAAATTTGCTCTTTGTGACCGAGTCATTGACGTTGATAGCGGGGAAGAGAAGTGCGCCTGCACGGTGCATTTCGTACAACCGGTGCACACCGGTTGTGGTTTCTTCGGTGACGCCGAGAATTCCATCAGCGATATTGGTCCAGCGCTGTGAATCTTGTGTCAATGTCCGAGCCAGAGTTTCCAATACGACCGTGTATTCCTCGGAAGTGTCAATATCTGGCTGGGGAACAACCCCCGCGGCTTCAAATTCCGTGCCCTTGTGAACGAGGAGCGTGGCGTCGCCACCGTCGTCGAGGATCATATTGGGACCCTTGCCGTCTGGCCACATCAGAATTTGCTCGGTGCACCACCAGTATTCGGGGAGTGTTTCGCCTTTCCACGCGTAGACAGGAACGCCTGTAGGGCTATCAACGCTGCCCTCCGGGCCAACAACGACCGCGGCGGCCGCATGGTCCTGAGTTGAGAAAATATTGCAGGAGGCCCAGCGAATATCAGCACCAAGTGCGACGAGTGTTTCAATGAGCACCGCTGTCTGAACGGTCATGTGAAGAGATCCGGTGATCCGCGCGCCCGTTAGTGGCTTCGTGGAGCCAAATTTCTCACGCATCGCCATCAGGCCCGGCATTTCATGCTCAGCCAGACGGATTTCATCGCGCCCAAATTCAGCAAGATTCAAGTCAGCAACCTTGAAATCTGGGGTTCCGTCGGCCTTGAATACGATTCCTTGGCCAATTGCAGTCGTGGCGTTCGCCATTGAAACTCCTTTTTCATTTCTTTGCGGATATTTCTCGCACACTTCCCATGCACTCAGGCAGTAAAAGAGGACGGGCAATAAATTGGATTTCCACAACAAATTCCAGGGCTCCGGGCGCGTGGTGTACCTCATTCTGCCAGATATCCACTGATCCGCACCCTGGCACACCCCAGCCCGTCGCAATAATTCCTGTTCCTGTCCGATTTGGAATGCAATTAAAACGGTGGATCAGGTTCCTGCGGCGGCGGCTGGAAGTGTGGGGGTGGCTGTTGCGCCTGGGGTCGCCGCGACGCGGGTGATCGTGGCAGTTGTGGCAGTTCAGGAGGTGGACTTGAATATTTCCGACCACTTGGGGTTCGCCAAGTGGTGCTGCCGTGAGCTGCGCTCTCGGTAATACACCACCCTCCATGGGTTTTGAGTTGGTGGTGGCGCACGCACAACGCGCCTAGATTCTCACGATCAGTTTTCCCACCCTGAGACCATGGATTTGCGTGATCTATTTGCCCGCCTCGCGCACTTCGCTCACAACCTGGGAAGCGACAAACTTGATCCCGCGCGGTAATGAACTCGCGCAAGGATTTGGACGGGACGTACCTTTTACGACCCAAGTCAAGCAGATGATTAGTGTGGGGGTCGGTAATCATTCGGCGGATCGTGATGTCGGGAATTTGAGCGAGCAGGTCTCGAATATCGGAACTCGGTGCGGGCACCGGCGCGCGATTTCTCGAACACACCAGGCCAATGGATTCTTGCAACCCAAGCAATGACGCTAGGTCGATCACAATGTCGATATTGGCCTGCAGTTTTGGCTGTGGTTCACTGTCGGTCGAACCAGATGCTTCATTCTCTGATGCCCTACTGCCTGACATTCCCGTGAGCACTGAAATGAGTGCGCGACTTCGAAACACCCCTGCAGGCTCGGTTTTCACAGGTAGTCCCGTCACCTGGTCCATAGTGGGATCAACGCCCACCCCCGATAGCAGCTTTGCCCGCGTATTAATAACCGCCATGCAAGCTTGCGCTTCGATGAGACCCATTCGGGCGAGAAGCAAGGCCTGGCCTTCTCCTTGATCAAGGACGACGACGTCGTGATCGTGGGAGGCCGCAGATCGCCGCTGGCGTTGATGTAGTCCATCAATTTCTTCGAGTTTCTTTTCAACTGCCCGCCGCGTGCGCGTTACGGTCGAAGTTTTCGCAACCTTCACGCCGGCTTCGTCTAATTTCCGGGCAGCGTTCTCGAAGACGCTGCGTGATTCCGGAGCACAGTCCCAAATGTTTGAAAGTTTGCGCACACCGGTACAAATCGCGGTGGCGTGAGCAATCGTGATCGTGCCTTCGCGCAGAACTGCACGTGTCTGCTCTAACGGGCCAAGAATTAGTCGCGCTTCTTCAATGCGTCGGTGTGCGTATGCAAATGACCAGCGCATGTGAACCGCGATCTCTTCTCGCGCAGCATCTTGGATCACTATGTTCTCTTGACCACGCACTCCTACGACAACTCTTGGGAATTGCATCAGATGGGCGAGCCGAGTGGGGTTTTCGGACGGTTGGCGGCTTGATCGCTGGGTCCGTTCACTCAGGAGAAGGGGGTTTCGAGTGGGTCGGCTTGCTCATGGGATCCCGTCTAATGCATGATAAGCCCATCACTTGATGATTGGGGGTCGCGTTGCGACAGCTTGGTTTGGCGGGCGCGGCGAGCGCGGAGTTCGTCGACGGCGTGGTCGCGTTGCGGCCAGAGGACGCGATGGTGGAGGCGATGTGATGCGCCCCGGGTTTAGTGGAGGGTTTGATTCCACGGAAAGATGGGATTATGTCAATATCAAAGAAATATCCAGAGGAGCTGCGTCAACGTGCGCAGCGAATGGTTGCTGAGGCGATGAGTGAAGATTCATCGTTGTCGGTGACCGGCGCTGCCAGACGTATCGGCCCCAGGGTCGGTGTCGTGCCTGACACGCTACGTGGATGGATCCGTCAAGGAGAC
>JBDNFH010000096.1:0-5588 GCA_041689915.1 Candidatus Nanopelagicales bacterium
ATTGGACGCTCTCCAATAACGGAAATCAGATCCACGAATTGGGGCCGGAGCAGGAACATGTCTACCAACTGGCTACCGACAATCCCAATATCACCGGGTTGTTGCTAGACGACTTCCTGATCGGCCCGCTCCCCGAGAAAGTTGATTCCCAATGGCTGAGCAACAACAGCCCAAATTTTCCCGTGACGCTGGAAGTCCAATTCACTCAAGCGGTAATGGTGGATTCGCTGTGGCTGACGCAATCGGATTGGGCCGCGGGCGGCTACCGAACAGCGAAGTTCGCCATTGATGCTTCCACCGACGGAGTCACATGGCAGGAGGTCGCGACGGGCGAACTTCCCGATGACGGCGGTGCCTCGAAAACTATCCATTTTCCTCCACAATCTCTGAGCCGAGTGCGTATTCGTGTTTTGTCATCGCATGACAGTGAGGCTCCGTTGGGTTGCGGGTTGAAGTCTCTCGCCCTGTTTCACCGAGACCAGCCACATGCGCTCGCGGATGTGAAGTTTGTCACCAACAGCGAATACCTTGGTCACGAAGCAGCCAAACTGATTCATTCCAAGTTCACAAAGGAGCAGCCAGCAAAACAGTTCCATTCTCAGGTCAGTCCGAGCAACCTCGCGAAAGCCAAGCAACGGATGCAACGGATCGACGGGAGGAAGCTCGATCTTGCCGTTGTGGTTTACACCAATCAGATCGATCCGGGCATCGTCCCGATCTTACAGGACGTCGATGTGGTTCTGCTGTGGACCTGGAAGGCCAGCGACCTGAAGCATCTCGAAGCCAACTTCCGCCGCTTGCAGAATATCTTGCCTGACAAGCGGGTAGTTCTCGGCTGTTACTTGTGGGACTTCTCGAACGCACAAGTCATCCCGCTGGATGTCATGCAGAAGCAATGCGAACTGGGTCTGTCCTGGTTGAAAGCAGGCGAAATCGAAGGAATGATTTTCTGTTGCAATAACATCATGGACAAGGACTTGAAAGCAGTGGAATGGACTCGTCAATGGATCACTCGCGTCGGACACGAATCACTGATCCCGATCAAGAAGACCCCATGAATTATATTTCCGGGTGGCACCTGACGCGATCCTGCTTCACGGTGACCTGGACTTCAAACCCGCCACCATCCATCGCATAGCCAATTTCGAAGCAACGCAGTATGTTTTGCGTCAAGGAAAAAAATGAATAAACAAATATTTTGGATCGTTTCTGTACTGCTGTTAAGCGTGATGCTGCTATCTCTCACCGCTTCAACAGTATCGGCTCAGGAATCGGGTTTACCGCAATTCTTTGTGCCCGGTCATGAATCGGAGATGGTGGCAATCAATGAACTTCATGAATTGCATCATCGAGCAGCATTCTCAGACTGTACGCTCTGGGATCCCTGGTTACCTCATGCAACGCTGTGGACAGGGCAAAAGCCTCGCGATCAATATCGAAGATCGTTTCTAAACCGAACAATTGATCGCGAAGGTTATGTGTCGGTGAATCAGCATCGTGGGATGGCACACAGCGAAGGTTGGCCGTTTCCTGCATGGCAGCAAAGTGGTGGCGCGGGCTTTCATTTTTCGATAGCCGACGAAGTTTTTGCGATCCACAATTTTGCCCAGCAGGCGATTACAAACACCGACGGTTGGGATATCAACGGTGCAAGCGTTGAAGGCATTGATCCGGTGCGAGGTCTGCGACTGAAGGCGACGCAGGACGTTGTCACCATCACGTCACCCGCCTTCCGCTGCGGAACGATCGTCGCTCCGTTTGCAAGATTGGAATGGGCGGCCAGCGGTCTTGGTAAAGAAGCTAAACCGAATATTCAGTGGCAATTTGAAGGCGAGTCCGAATGGAATGGAGAGCGAAACGTCGCTTTTACGCCGCTCAGTGAATCCGACGGATTGAAATTTGCCAACGTGCCCATGTATCCACATCCGGGATACGGCGGGATACTCACTCGATATCGACTGACGTTCAATCACGCGATGGGATCCAGCGTTGATTTGAAGTCGCTCATCACAGCGATCGACACGCGGCATCCGATCACCAACGCCAATTTCATTCGCGGCAGTGCGGAGTATTTCGCGTGGACACGAGACATTGATTTCTTACGCGAGAACATCGGTCGAATGCGACGAGCACTACGCTTTGCCTTGTCCGAGTTCCAAATTCGTCAGCGCAAGCTCGCGCACGTGCCCTGGGTCGGGCACGATGGCCGCAGCGGATTGGTAGCGGGACCGAATGGTAATCCGCAGCCACGTTTGGGATTGGGCGTCGGAAATAACTACTACGATCTCGTCCCCTTCGGTGGTGATGATGCTTTAGCCACGATCTATTACTTTGATGCGTTGAACCTGATGGCCGACATCGAGAGAGAGATCGCCTCGCATTCCGATTGGAACATTCCGACTGATGAACCGCCGTTTGCTGTGGATGAGCTCACCTCTTTGGCCGACGCGGTGAAGGCTCACGCGGGTCAATTCTTTTGGAACCCGACGACAGAACGTTTCATTGGTTGGCAGGGCATCGAAGGTGTGCGATACGACTACGGATTCGTGTTCGTGAACAACGAGGCAGTCGCCTACGGTTTTGCAACGCCACAGCAGGCGCGGCAAATCTATGATTGGATCGATGGCAAACGCATCGTGGGTGGCGACACGTCCCAGGGGGCCGACATCTATCATTGGCGGTTCGCCCCGCGAGTTACCACGCGACGAAATACGCAGGACTACGTATGGCCATGGTCCGCACCTCAATCGATTCCTTGGGGCGATCAAATCCAAGACGGTGGCGCCGTTCTGGGGTTCTCCTACTTCGACGTCATGGCACGTCTGCAAACAACCGGTGCCGACGACGGATGGAAACGTTTGCAAGCGATTTTGGCGTGGTTTCGCGAAGTGCAAAACGAGGGTGGCTATCGCGCCTATTACGCCAAGCCCGGTCGAGGCGTCATGCAAGGTGGTGGGCCGCCGGGCGGACTTGGTATGGATCAAGAGTTCATGGAAAGCGTCCTGGTTCCGCAAGTCATGCTCTACGGATTCCTGGGCCTCGACGCCCGTGCGAATGGACTGCACCTGAACCCGCAACTTCCGAACGATTGGCCTGAACTGACGGTGACGAATATCCACTATGGTGATCATGTGTTCGACGTCACTGCGACTCCAGGAACTATGCGACTGACATTCCGTGTCGCCGGGGTTGAACCTATTGAACTTTGGCTGAAGCCGAGTCAGTGGAGTCGGACGACCGTGGACGCCAGCGGAAGCGTCATTCACGAAGACGATATCGTTGGCTCGGTAACTCCGCTTGTGTTCAAGCCGGCGGACGGACAAACCTACACTTTGAAAGACATGACGAAACGATGAATCGATTTATTTTGCTATTCGCTTTCACCTGTTCCTTGGCGACATCAGCAGTCGCTGAAGATCCGATCAGCGTGCGTGACTTTGGAGCAGTGGGTGATAACATCACTGACGATACGGCTGCTTTTCAAAAAGCGCTCGATGCCTGTAGCCAGGCGCTCGGTGGTGTGGTCACAGTTCCCACGGGAAACTATCTCATCAAAGGACATCTCAACGTGCCTTCGTTTGTCACGTTGGAAGGAGTCTTCAGAGCACCCACTGCGCGGTCCAAACATCGCGGTACGACACTGAGTGTTGTCGAAGGAAAAGGGAACGCTGGTGGCGAACCTTTCATCACACTCAATGCGGACTCGGTCTTGAAGGGAGTTACAATTTTTTATCCCGAACAGGATGCGACCGCGCCGGTCGCGTATCCATGGTGCGTGCGCGGAATGGGCGATAATTGCACGGTACTGGATGTGCTAATGATCAATCCGTGGAACGCGGTCGACTTCGGCACGCACCCGTGTGGCAGGCATTTCATTCGCGGGCTTTACGGCCAGCCGCTCAGCACGGGCATCTTTGTCGATCAGTGTTTCGACGTGGGCCGCATCGAAGACGTTCACTTTTGGCCGTTCTGGTCGGAGGCACTGATTCCTTTTACACAAAAAGAAGCCGTTGCTTTTCGCTTTGCGCGGACGGATTGGGAAATGCTGAGTGGATGCTTTTGTCTCGGCTACAGAATCGGATTTCACTTCACCGCCGTCAGGCACGACGCGGGAAATGCGCTGATCGTCAACTCGGGGCCAGACATTTGTGCGGTCGGTGTGCAAGTCGACTACAGCCAAGTTCACGCTGGCATTTTGTTTCAGAATTGCCAGATCAACGCGGGGGTGCAGGTCAATGAAGGCAGCCTTGGTCCGGTGAAGTTCATGAATTGCGGACTCTTTGGCACTGGAGTCGCACCCCTGCCGTTTCTTGAACACGGTGCAAGCAAGGCGACGCATGCGATGTTGAAGGGACAAGGGCGAGCGACGTTCATCGGTTGTCATTTTTATCAACCCGAAGGTCCGTTCGTACCGAAAGATTTTGTCGATCCTGGACATCCCGTT
Organism: Candidatus Nanopelagicales bacterium; assembly: GCA_041689915.1. Lineage (GTDB taxonomy): Bacteria > Actinomycetota > Actinomycetes > S36-B12 > S36-B12 > UBA4592. The sequence continues at coordinate 4,445 of JBDNFH010000096.1, forward strand.
ATCCTCTGTGACGGCAACGGACTGACCGTCAGCGGCTGCGACTTCACCGGTTTCAAACGCAATCACATTCTGCTCGGACCGAAATCCAAAAGCACTATTGTGAATGCCACACGTTTTCTTGATGGATTGCAGCTCACAAACCAGGGGCCGGGAAAAGTCGAGACTTCCGCCAATATCGACGAATGAGGTTCGCGCAATAAGTGCGCAATAAGTGATTGAGCAGTGAGATTCCCAAGGCTCAGCAGGCGAGATAAATACTGACACAACGAACAATCCGTTGAAATAACAAACATCGCTATTGTCGCTCGCTGTACCATTTGGCTCTTCTTCTGCTGCAAAACACTTTTACCCATCAGGATAGTGTTCGTTGCGTGTCTTAAGGCGAGCGGCAGATTGAAAACTAGCAGTGTGATGCAAACCCTCTCCGGCTTTTCAGACCGACTCTCCCAGAGGGAGAGTGACTTCAACCCCCCTCCGGGAGAGTCGAGCGAAGCGAGGGGCGGGTATGACTCCTTCTGCCGCTCGCCTACTGGGAGAGAAAACATATTGTCTCCGCAAATCCGTTAGCTGTTTTAGATCGACGTCGCGAAACTCTAAGCAACAGTCTTCTTGCCGAACCTGCGACGAGCAAGCACCAAGCCGAGTGCTCCCGGGCCCCACATCGGATGGGCATTAGGTGCCACCCACCTACCTATTGACGCTCGGCAGGTTTTGGTTAGAATCGACGGTTATTGGGAGAACAGATGATGGGCAGGCCGAAGCGGAATGAAGTTTTTACTGCGGGTGAACTGGGGCTTGTGCATGTTGTGCAGCGCTGTGTTCGAAGGGCTTGGCTCGCGGGGGTCGATGCGGCGAGCGGCAAGGACTTTTCGTTTAGGCGGGAGTGGATTCGCCGCAGGATGGAGGCGCTAGCGTCGGTGATGGCCATCGATGTTTTGACTTATGCGATCCTCAGCAACCACGTGCATTTGGTTTTACGCAATCGGCCCGATGTCGTGGCGGCTTGGTCGGATGAAGAGGTGGCGCTTCGGTGGCTGCGAGTTTTCCCAGGTCGACAGCTTGATGAGCAACTGGCTGAACCTACTGAGAATGATGTCCGCACGTTGGCTGGTAAGGCTGAGCGCATCGCAGAAATACGTTTGCG
>JBDNFH010000097.1:0-4367 GCA_041689915.1 Candidatus Nanopelagicales bacterium
CGCAACCGACTAATTAAATAATTCCCAGAGGACGAAGTTCCCTTCGGTGCAGCCCAGCATCGATTGCCAACCAAAACCCCTCCGGCGCAATGTTTATCGCCTTAGAAAAACCAGCTGCTGAAATTTGGGTAATCAGCTCCGGATCAGACATGAACTTGGTGATCACCGATGGCAACTCCTGAACATTACGAAAATAGGCATATTCCACTTCCGGGATAAAGAAACGCGATGTTCTTTCGCGATCATCTGTGAGCAGCATGGTTCCTGCAAGCGTTGCCTCGAGTACACGGGTCTTGAGCTGCTCAAAGCGACCGGCTGAAGATCGTGAAAAATTTAAGGTCATTCGTGAGGAAGCAAGCCCTGCCATGTAGTCCAACCATGAAGGCTGCTCACGGCGAGAAGACTCAAAGTCCTCCGCGTTGTCAGCTCGGTGAGGGTTTACCGCGACAGATACTCCCAGGCTGCGAAGTTGCTCAACTAGTTCAACCCGATATGGGTACATGGCCCCAATGAATGACACATCAAACTCAGGAATCACCCCGGCCAAATGCTCCCTAACCAGAGTTAACGATTCTCGGGACATGGGCATATTCACCGGGCCTACTTCAGGCCGACCACGGACCATTCGGCCACCCATAGGGATGCAAATATCAACCAACAAGAAACGATCAGAAATCCGTGCCAAGAGACGCGACTGCGCTGAGAGCCACTGATAGGAAGAATCAAACATCACTCCCAGCAAGACCCCATCCCAAACTGCTGAGAGCTCGGACCATAACGAGTCCCAGGTCCACGGGGCATCTATCTGACCCGGATCACTTTCAACGTGACCCATAACGTGTGTCGCGCCAACCGATTGGACAAAATCAATTAGCCGCTCGTGCCATCCTTCTGGTGTTTCGCCAGGAGCAACATGAAACACACTGACCGAGTCACTCCCTAGAATTTCGCGCAGTGATTGGGCTGCTTCGTAGTAAAGGTTTCGAGTTCCCGGGGCAAAGGATTCGAAGGCTTTTCCTTCCTGCGGAACTACTACAACATGCGTAGTTCGGTCCAGTGGCAGAACCAAAGGTGCCGATTTTGGGATCGAATTTAGGAACGCCAATCGATTTTTCAAGTACGAACGCTCAGCTCTAATAAATCCCACCCCCTCGTGGACACGCGATATGCCCGCTCGCACACCCCTTGCCGGGAACTGTTTCATGCGCTCACGCTACCTTCTTACCGTGTCTGAGGTTCTACCCAAGTTTCGAATCGGCAGTATCGACTTCACCGCGGCCAGGTTCGTTCAAGCAACTCAAGAAATATCTCGACTAATTAACAATCTGCAAGTTCACGGGACAGCGGTGCACTTTGCAAATGCCTACAACATTGCTTTGGCCGAGCATGACGAGCACTACCAAGAACTGATGAACAAGGGTGACTACGTTTTCACTGACGGCACGCCTGTTGTTTGGGCGGGCAAAAGACTGCACGCCAAACAAGACTGGGAGCGGGTCTACGGTCCTGACGTCACCGAATGGATCCTTCATAATTCAGATCCGGAGAAAACTTTTCATTACTTCCTTGGTTCAACCCCGGAGACAATGGAAAAACTCCAAAGTGAAATCAAAAACCGATACCCCGCTGCGCACGTAGTCGGATTCGACTGCCCTCCTTTTCGCAAACCCACCGAATCAGAACTTTCCACCCGAGATCAAAGAATCAAGGATTCGGGAGCAACCGTGGTCTGGGTTGGCTTGGGTACCCCAAAGCAAGACTACGAAGCCCAAAGAATTGCCCGCGCGCTCCCTGTCACAGCAATTGCGGTGGGCGCAGCATTCGATTTCATTGCCCAAACGGTTCCGCAAGCCCCGAAGTGGATGCAAAGTTCGGGCCTCGAGTGGAGTTACCGGTTAGCCAGAGAACCTAGAAGGCTGGCAAAAAGATACTTTTGGGGGAACCCGCAATTTATTCGCTCAGTGATTAAGAATCGATCATGACCGAAAAAATTACGCGACCGATTTTGGTCATGATGTCTTGGCGCGGGGGTGCACGACTTCAACGATGTTTGGACTCGATTGCAGCGAATAAGAATAATTTCAAACGAATAGTCATCAGCATCACTGCAACTCCAAATTCGGAAGATGTAAGGCTCGCAAAAGCCTTCCAAGAACAAAACCCAGAAGTGGAAGTTCTTTGCACCAACATTGAGCTTCCCACCATGGAGCACCAATCCTTTTGGGTCGATTACTTAGCTGAATCGGGAACGCAGCCAACGGATTGGATCTATTGGCTCGCCTACGACGACGAATTGAACACGGCCGGAATCGCGCAGGTACAAGACTCAAATGGATCTTGGCCACTCAGCCTTGACACGGTGTACTTCGGACCTTGGGCCATGCGACACGAAACACCAACTGAACTCTGGAGTTGTAACACGTTAGACGACATGCCCGTGTGGACAAGTTTCCCGGAAGGTGGGCCAACACGGCTGCCAGTGCTGACCTGGATCAAGGATCAACTCGACCAACCCACGTACATGCAAATGAGCGGTTCCCTCATCCCCTTTCGTAACTATTGCGAACTCCGTTACGGGAAACCCAAGAAGTCAGGTCCTATGCGTATTGAAATGGCAACTGCACTGGGTTGCAAAACTCATTATGTTGCAGAACTCAAAGAGCCCGTAAGTATTATTTATGGCCGTTCAAACAGTGACCGGGCAACTTACGGGGACGGCGCTCGCAAAGAGGACATTCACCTTGTGGCGTGGATCATGCGATACGTGACTAAGCACCCGAAAGCAGTGAACGATTTGATCGCAATTAGCGCTGGACAAGTCAAGCGCCAGTGGCTACAAAAAATTGGAAAGCAAGCACCCGCCGAGGAAGAATGGCGAGTCCGAAACTAGCGCGGATCACCAAGTAGTCCATTTCTTCCATCCCAAGAGGCGTCCCTGTGAGGACGGACTCGAATGCGTGATCAAGTATTTATTGCTCAGTAGTTAGTTCCCTGTCTGTAAGCGATCTAAACTACATTCTTTATCAATGGGTCAACCAATCCAGTTCGATTCGAGTCTAGAATACCGCTAGGCATGGAAAATGCTAAGACATGAAAAGGACTCCGGTATGACTGTTGACTTTCCAAACATCCGCAGAAAATTTAGCGACCTGGGCCCCGGCTACCAAAATACGGAGCCCTTTGCTCATATTGCAATAAACGACGTCTTTAATTCGGAAACCCTGCTACGAATTAACGCCGAATTTCCAACTACCGATCAGATGGGTGGCAGTTTCTCCGGCGAGATTGAAGGAGGGAAATTTACGGAATCGGATTGGGAAAAGTTTGGCCCGGCGACGCAAGAATTCGTCGCAACCTGCAATAGCGGACCCTTTCTCAAAGCCCTCGAATCCTTAACTGGTATTGAAGGCCTGATCTCAGATCCCTATCTTTCAGGCGGCGGTCAACATCAAAGCGGTAGAGGTGCGCGACTCAAAGTGCATTCCGATTTCAACGTGCATCCGTTTCTGAACCTCACTCGCCGATTGAACATGCTTGTCTATCTCAATGAGGATTGGGATCCCAGTTGGGGTGGTCAACTGGAACTATGGAACGAAGATATGAGCAAGGCAGTTGTTTCCGTCGAACCAGTCCTGGGTCAAGTCGTAATTTTTAGCACCACGGACTTGTCATTTCATGGACTACCCGATCCGATCCAGTGCCCGCCAGATCGTTTTCGACGATCCATTGCCTTTTATTACTTCACAGCCGACGGAGCAACACCAGACCCTCGCAGCACTCTCTGGAAAGAGCGCCCGGGTGAAGATTTCTTGAGTCGCCCGTCAGCTCGACTCAGAGCCGCCGCTGGACGCGCCCGCAAAGCTGTTTTCACTGCAATAGGGAAGTAGCGAGAGACAGGAAAGTCACCAAAACAATAGAAGTGGGCCTGGCGAAGTGATTTGGGGTGCGATAGACGCTCCGAGTCGCGGGAAGGAACTGGCTTGATTCCTGACAGCCAACAACCGAAACTCAAGTCGGCAGAGGTGCCCTGATAAGACCCAGAAAATTTTCACTATCTATGGGAGTTTTGGGGTTATAGGCCAAAAAGAGTGTCGATGGCCGGGCGTGTCATGATCTTCCTGCCCATCCTTTTCGGGTCCAGAGTCCTTCTTCGGAGCTGAGTCCGGTGTCGAATTCCACGGGTCCGATCTGCTCTTCGGTGAAGGGTTTCTTGTCTTTTTTCACTCGGTAGTGCTGGGGTGTGATCAGGGTGTTTGCGGGTTCAGGCTCGAAGGAGTGGGCGTAAAGGAACCATTCGACCGCTCGTCTTTGATGGGTGATGGGCATGCCGCGGTGGCGTCTGAGGAGTTCACGGATCCCAGCGTTGA
>JBDNFH010000098.1:0-28590 GCA_041689915.1 Candidatus Nanopelagicales bacterium
AGAGGTTGCATGCGGGGGAGTACGACTGTTCGAGGAAACCGGAGGCTGGTTCGTCGGGCCGACAATCCTTAATGGAGTAACTCCTGACATGACGGTTGCACGAGAAGAAATCTTTGGACCGGTCGTGAGTGTTATTGGTTTCGACACCGAAGCAGAAGCAATCGCGATTGCTAACGGCACCGAGTACGGCTTGGCCGCTGTGATTTACACCGATGAACTTGAAACTGCAATCCGCATGGCGCGAGCAGTGCGAGCAGGAACGGTCGCGATTAACGGCTACTCCGAAGGGGATATCAGCACCCCATTTGGTGGTTACAAAATGTCCGGGTTCGGTGGCCGCGATAACGGGATCGAGGCTCTTGAGCAATACACCGAACTCAAGACAATCTGGATTACCATGCGTAACGCCTAGTTCGCCTCTTTGACAGCTCCGCGGAATTCACTCTGGATTCGGGAGTCAAGGTCGTCGAGTTCCTGGAGAATCGCACCGGCTGCCCACACTTGATTGCGTTGACGTGAAGTTAATGGGTGGATAATTCCGGCCGTTTCAAGGCGACTGATAGCTGCGTAGGCTCCACTGGTTCCAACTCCCAACCACTTTTGAGCATCGGCGGCTGTGATCGTAGGTTGGGCTTGGAGCAGTTCGAGCAGTCGATTCGGTGCGCTTTGCGTGCGGCTTCGGCCGAGCACTTGTTGCCAGTTGAGTGAAATCTCAACCAAGTTGTTGGCCGTCACTTCTGATTCGGCGGCGGCAATTCTGGTTGCGGCGGCAAATGAACGAAGTATTGGCTCAAGATCACCATTTCGGAAAGACTCTAATGAAGCAAAGTAGTTTTCCCGGGAAGAAACAAGTGCCGATGCGATCGGAATTACAACGTGTGCCGTCAGTCCGCGCGTGCGTAGGACGGCGTTGATCAAGGCTCTGCCGATTCGCCCATTGCCGTCGGTAAAAGGGTGAATAGTTTCAAATTGCGCATGGGCGATTGTGGCTTGCACGAGTGCGGGTAGATCCGTGCGATGACAAAACGTGATCAGATCTTCAAGGAGATCGGAAATAAACTCTGGCGGAGGTGGGATCAATAGTGCGCCACGTGGTGAATGATCACTGCCACCAACCCAATTCTGCATGTCTCTCATTCGTCCCGCGTAATTCGATTCAAAACTATCCGCGATCATCAGGGTCCGGTGCGTATTGAGCAGTTGAGGTAACTCGATGTGCCGATCGGTGGTCACGGAAGTCAAGAGTTCTGAAATGGCTGAGGTGGCGGCAACCATGGCCGTTGCTGAGTCATTTGACCGGTTTCCATGAGCCGCACGCGTGTAGTCCTCGCTGCTGGCTGAGATCATTTCGATTTTTGAACTTGCTATCGATTCAGTTCGCAGAAGCAATGACGAAATTGGTGCCAGCGTGCTCCCCACGGTAGATTCCAGATTGACAATTTGTGCGGTGGCAGTATCTATTTCTTGAGCGAGCTCGGAAGAAATCGTGAGGGATAGATTTTTGATGTTTTCTGGGATACAGACGGTGATCTCTCGTAAGATTCGGTCTTCGCGTGTTCCCGATCGCATTTTTTGCTGCCAGGGCCGAGGCTGCCTGGCAGCCGCTGGAATGGATAACATGGAATAAGGCTACCGTTATTCCATGTTAAGTGCAGTAACATGGAATAAGAAGCCGGTTATTCCAGGTTATTGGGCTCAGCCAATGGGCTCGCTCTCGAAGGCGGGACCCTTGCGCGTGGCTAGGAAGGACCCGATCAGGATCAGCGGGAAGCCAATAAGTAATCCCAGGGTGATCGGTTCGCTCAGGATCAGGACGCCGAGAATTACGGCGACAGCTGGATTGATGTAGGTAATCACCGTTGTTCTGGCTGGCCCCACTTCGGCGACCAAGGAGAAGAACAACATGAAAGCAAGGGCAGTGCAGACCGCGCCAAGGATAGCGACGGCAAGCCAGACGTTTATTGGTACGGGCTCGGTGGGGCGACTGATAAATGCCAGCGGGGCATAGATAACCGAGTTAATCACCATTGCCATAGCGATTGCCGCCAATGCGGGAGCCTGCGACAGTTTTTGGGAAACAATGATCGGTCCCAATGCGTAGCCGATCACCGTGATAGCGAGTAGCGCGACGGAGAGTAGTTCGCTCCCGGTCACGTCAAGACCAACGAGTGCGGCAACACCCACAATTCCAACGGCTAAGCCAAGAACCCGGTTGCCTGTTATCCGGTCATCGATTCCCAGGCGCCAGGCAAATATGGCGCTGACAATTGGTACCGCGGCGATCAACAACCCGGTCATCGAACTACTCAGTTTGATTTCAGCGAAAGTCAGCGCGCCGAAGGGGAATGCGATCTCGACGATAGCAAAAACGAAAACCCATTTCCAATGTCCCTTGAGTTGACGTAGGTAGCCACGCTTGATCACTATTTGCAGCATGATAATTGCGGCTAGGAATACCCGCAGAAAAATAATGACTTCGGGGGAGAGGTACTCAACGCTGACTTTGATAAGCAAATACGGCAAACCCCAAATCACGCCCAAGCTAAGGAACAGGATCACACCGCGTCGAGACATAACGGCACACTAGGGGAGTGGGAACGTCCGAGCCTTTGCGCCATGTCTTAGTACTTGGGGACTCGCTCACCTTTCACGGCCCGCAGGGAATCGTCTCCCCGTCAGATCCGCGGCTGTTCCCTAACATTGCGGCAGCTCACCTGGCACTGAAACTGGGAGCACCCGTTGAGGTTGACCTGGTCGCTCGGGAGGGTTGGACTTCCCGTGATGCTTGGTGGGCGTTAACAAAAGACCCGGTGGTATTTGGCATCTATCTGCCCCGTGCCAGCGCGGTAATCATTGAAGTAGGCGGCATGGATCAACTACCAGCCGTCATACCCACATATCTACGCGAAGGAATGCCCTACCTGCGCCCAGGTGGTTTGCGCAGGCGCACCCGCCGGCTTTACCGGAACCTCGCGCCCAAGATCGTGGGCCGCACCGGCGGGCTCATGCGGCAGCTGCCGCAATCGGCGACCGACCGTTATCTGACCCGAATCGTGCAGGCGGTTCGAGCAATATCTGGGGACATCCCGATTGTTGCCGTGACCCCTTCGCCCTATAACAGCAGGTATTACCCCTCGCAGAAATACCACCACAATGCTCGGACGTCAGCATTTAGTTGGGCGGCGTTCCTTGGTGTTCCGCTCGTGGACATCGAAAATCATGTCCTTGCTGGACTTGCCAGCGGTGCCGCTAATCCTGATGGAATGCATTGGGCGTGGGAAACGCATCATCGCGTTGGAAGTGAACTTGCCCGAGAACTTGCCCATTCGACGCGGATCTCAACAAGCGATTGAACTTCGCGGACATGGACATGGGTATCACCATCTAACGGGGAGCCTCTAAACAGGTCAACTTCAACATAATCATGGCTTGACATCGTTTTGGATACGGCCATACTTATGACTATGAGTATGGCCGAGCAATTGCCGCTGGCAGAAGTGAAGAATCGCTTGTCTGAAGTTGTTGATCAGGTGGAATCCCAGCATGCGCGAGTGACGATCACCAAGCATGGGCGCCCCGCGGCAGTTGTCATTAGTCTTGATGACCTGGAATCCTTGGAAGAAAGCCTCCGAGTGATGAATGACTCGCGACTATTGGCACAGGTACGCGCTTCGCGTGCAGAAGCGGATGAACCAGTTGTATTGACGAAGGAAGAAGCTACTGCGTTGGTGAGCCGCAGCAATTGAGCGAATGGCAGGTTGCCTGGAGCGCAACAGGTAGTCGGTCCTTGACCAAAATTCCTGAAAAAGTGGCAACAGCGGCCATTGAATTCATTTATGGGCCCTTAGCGGAGAACCCTCATCGGGTTGGAAAGGAACTCCGCTTCGAGTTGAGCGGTTTGCACGTTGCTCGTCGCGGGGATTATCGAGTCATCTATCACATAAATAGTGACTTGCGCCGCGTGGTGATTGACGTGATCGAACACCGACGCGATGCCTACCGAAGACGTTGAGTCAGCCGCTCGCTGACCAAAATGCAAAGTTCGAAACCGCGCGGTTTTAATATGGACTTATTTAGCCGTCACAGTGACGGTCAACTTGCCAACCATGCTCACCTCACGACCGGGGGAGGTTGAAACAACGGTGACAACCGCTTTGCCCGCTGACTTAGCCGTGATCTGCCGGAGGTGGTGGGGGAGGGGTCGTCGCCATAGGGCATCTCCCTAATGGGTACGTTGGTTCGCGGGAATGTTCCGATGGCATAGTGTCAACAATACCGGGTTGGCGTCGATGTGATTGGCGAGAGTCGCGGATTCGCTGATCCTAAGTCGCGGATTCGCTGATCCTAAGTCGCGGATTCGCTGAGTGGGATCTCCCGACCGCTCGGGGAAGACCCCTGCAACTAATCTTGGTCCGGTGCACCGCAAGATCAGCTAGGTCCAGCGGGAGTGAACCATCTGAAATCGAATCCGAATCCGTGTTGAATGAGTTGGCGTGCCTATTTTGTGGAAAGTCTTGGCCTGACCTTGATAACAGCAACAGCCTCAGATCGTGAGAACCTCGGTCATGCTGTCTCGGACTTCTAGGTGGGGCACGAGCCGCAGCAATTGAGTTTATTTAGCCATCACGATGACGGTCAACTTGCCAACGTTGCTTTTCGCTCCGTTGGGTGAAGTTGTGACAACGATGACGATCGCTTTGCCAACCGACTTAGCGGTGATCTGCCAGAGAGTGGTTCCGGGAACACCGACCATGCCGGTTGCAGCTGGTGCCGCGTAGACGCCCTGTTTCACTTTGACGGACTTTGCTTTACCGGTGACTTTGGTGTCCCAGGTGTAACCGGTGGTGGTATTGGTAGACAGTGAAAGGGCGATTGACTCACCCGGGATCAGGCGCACCTGTGCGGGTAATTCGGTGACGACAAGGGTGATGTTTTTATTCGCCGCTGTCGCGGGGGAGGCGAGTAGGCCGGAGGCCATAAATACTGCTGAACTGACTGCGATGACGACTTTCCAGGAGTTTCTCATGTCCCCGAGGGTAACTCAGGGGAGGGAAAATTGGAATGTTCTCGCTTCGGTAGTCTTGCCTGTGCACGTGTTCCTCATAAATAATGCCTAATGACTCCCGTAAAAGGATGGTTGAAACCCCGTGACCGACGTAGCAACTAGTTCGGATCGCCGCGACGCCGAGCGCTATAACTTCGCTGCGATCCAGGAGCGTTGGTTGCCGGTATGGGATGAACTCGCGCCATTTCGTTCGGGTGATCCAACCGATCTTCGACCCAAGAAATACGTGTGCGACATGTTCCCTTACCCATCGGGTGATCTGCACATGGGGCATGCGGAGGCTTATGCAATCGGGGATGTGATTGCTCGCTATTGGGTCCTGAAGGGTTTTAATGTTTTGCACCCAATCGGTTGGGATGCGTTTGGGCTTCCTGCCGAAAATGCCGCGATTAAAAACAATGTAGATCCCGGTACGTGGACATATGCAAATATTGAACAGCAAAAAGCGTCGATGCGGAATTACGCCTGCTCATTTGATTGGGATCGTGTCCTCTACACGTGCGATCCCACGTACTACCGTTGGAATCAGTGGTTCTTTTTAGAGAGGTTCAAGCGGGGCTTGGCTTACCGCAAATACAGCGCGGTTAACTGGTGCACCCAATGTCAAACAGTGCTCGCCAATGAGCAAGTTGTTGCCGGGATTTGTGAACGCTGTGATTCACAGGTCACCAAGAAAAAACTCGCCCAGTGGTATTTGCGGATCACCGACTACGCGGATCGACTCCTTGCAGACATGGATCAACTTGAAGGTAAGTGGCCAGAGAAAGTGCTGCTCATGCAACGCAACTGGATTGGTCGCTCACAGGGCGCTCACGTCAAGTTTGTGGTTGAGGGCCGTGAAGAGCCGGTGAGTGTTTACACCACCCGCCCAGACACGTTATTTGGTGCAACGTTTTTCGTGGTTGCCGTTGACTCTGATTTAGCAGCTGAGTTGGCGGAAGGAACGCCAGCCGAACCAGAGTTCAACACTTACCTAGAAAAAGTGAAGGCGACATCGGAAATGGATCGGCTGGAATCTGGCCGAGAAAAAACTGGCGTATTCCTGCAGCGTTATGCAATTAATCCGGTTAATGGCGAAAAGATGCCAGTCTACGCCGCGGACTACGTGCTCGCTGACTACGGAACTGGCGCGATCATGGCAGTTCCGGCACATGATCAGCGTGACCTTGACTTCGCGCGCGCATTTGATTTACCGGTAACCATTGTCGTCGAAAGTGATGAAGATCCACGCGAGACTGGAATCGCGACAGGGGATGACGGACCGCATGTTAATTCTGGACCACTTGACGGACTGGCGAAAGCCGAAGCGATCGCGCAGATGATTGAGTTGTTGCGCGAACGTGGGACTGGTAACTCGGCAACCAACTATCGGTTGCGCGATTGGCTGATCTCGCGTCAGCGTTACTGGGGTACGCCGATTCCGATCATTCATTGCCCAAGTTGTGGTGAAGTTCCGGTCCCCGAAGACCAACTTCCCGTTGAGCTTCCCAGCACCGCAGGCTTGGATCTAAGCCCGAAAGGGGTTTCACCCCTTGCAACCGCGCATGACTGGGTCAACGTTGCCTGCCCAAGTTGCGGTGCTCCCGCATTGCGCGACACCGACACCATGGACACCTTCGTTGACTCGTCCTGGTACTTCCTTCGGTATACCGATTCACAAAACTCAGAAGCCGCATTTGATCCCAAAAAGGTGGCCGAGTGGCTGCCGGTTGATCAGTACGTCGGTGGAGTAACCCACGCGATTCTGCATTTGCTTTATGCGCGTTTCTGGGTCAAGGTCGCGCACGACATGGGCTTGGTTGATTTTGTTGAGCCATTTACCCGACTGTTGAATCAAGGCATGGTGCTCAAAGACGGCAGCGCAATGAGTAAGTCGCGTGGCAACCTGGTGCGATTGACCGAGGAACTGGACATCAATGGTGTTGATGCAATTCGGCTCTCCATGGTGTTTGCTGGACCACCCGAAGACGATATTGACTGGGCCGAGGTGTCACCTGCAGGATCCAAGAAGTTCTTGGCGCGCGCTTGGCGCCTTGCAGGTGATGTGACGAGCGAGGTTGGCGCTGATGTCACAATCGGTGACCTGTCATTGCGCAAGGTAACCCACAAAGCGATTCGTGACGGTGAACTCAATGTTGAATCAATGCGCTTTAACGTTTTGGTTGCTCGCGTGATGGAACTGGTAAATGCAACGCGGAAGGCGATTGATACGGGTTGTGGACCGGCAGATCCGGCGGTGCGTGAAGCAGTTGAAACTGTTGCGATCATGCTCTCCGTTGTCTGTCCCTATACCGCCGAGGACATGTGGATGCTAATAGGACATGAGCCGACGGTCGCCCGTGCCGCTTGGCCAAGTGTTGATCCAAGTTTACTCGTTGAAGACTCGGTCACCTGCGTTGTTCAGGTCGCCGGAAAGATCAAAGACAAACTTGACGTGAGCCCCGATATTTCCGAATCTGAGTTGGAAGCCCTCGCATTGGCGTCAACTGATGTTGTCAAAGCATTAGAAGGCCAGGAGATTCGTATGGTGATTGTGCGAGCGCCCAAACTTGTCAACATTGTTCTTCAATAGATGGGTTCTGCAGGCATGGGTCGCGTTGCTGTCGTTACCGACAACAGTGCTGGAATCCCAGAGCAACTCATTGCCGAATTGGGTATTCGGGTGGTGCCGGTTGACGTTGTGGTTGACGGTGTAGTTCTCCCCGAGGGCGCATCAATAGACATTGCCCAAGCTGTGCGGGACGGGGTAAAGGTAACGACCTCCCGTTCCACGCCTGATGCCTTTTCCAGAATGTTCGAGTCTTTGGCGAGTGAAGGCTGTGAACACGCCGTCGTGGCCACGTTGTCATCAAAACTATCAGGGACATTTGATTCTGCAGTCGTGGCGGCACGGACGAGTCTGATTCCCGTGAGTGTATGCGACTCATTGACCATTGGTTTGGCATTGGGATTTCCAGTGATCAATGCCGCGCGTATTGCGCAAACAGGTGCTGGTGCAATCGAAGTTCTGGAAGTCGTGGAGAGCGGTTCTCATCAGTCACAAGTGTTTTTTTACGTAAACACGTTGGAATACCTCAAACGCGGTGGACGAATTAGTCCGACTAGTGCGTTATTGGGAACAGCACTTTCGGTGAAACCAATCATGACCATCACAGACGGTGACGTGATGTTGAAAGCGAAGGTGCGAACCCAAGCGAAGGCATTGGCTGAACTCGTGCGCCTTGCCGTGGACTGCGCCCGCGCTTGTGAGCCGGCGTTGGTTGGACTTCAATATTTTGGTGATCGAAGTTTGGTGGACCACTGCGCGCGGATGATCAATCAGCAAATGCCCACTGTCGAGTTGCTGATCAGCGAGGTGAGCCCGGTGATTGGCGTGCATGCTGGTCCTGGTTTGGTGGGGATCAGTATCGCGCCGGGTATAGCTGAATGATTCGGATGCGCCCGTTGCCTTAACATGCGGTTGCGTGCGTTAGTGACGGCTTGTGACACAGTTCTGCTTCCTGCGTGAGTTCCAAGATTTGCCCAGAGGACAAAGCCGAAAACGGCGGTTCACGTTCAGATTAGTTGGAAGCACTGTACCAATAATGCACTTCTATGCCGGATCGTTCTCAACACGGATCACCCGAGTTCCTCCGCTGGACACCACCACAAAGCGCGCACTGACACCATTCACAAAGTCAATTCGTGGGGGTACAACTGGGCAATAACCGTTGCCTTTTCCAAGTGGCAGGAGCGGAATTCATGTGCTCACCTCAACCCGTTTGACAGCTCGTATCTCCTTCTGGATCCTTCTCGCCACGCTTATGATCGTGCCTATTTTGACGTTTTATGGAGGCCCGCTACTCATAGGAATTGGTTTCCAAGATAGCTGAGTTCAGAGCGCTGTAGAGGGTTACGCTTGCTACGATTAACTTGCCACGATTAAGAGAGTCCCGATGAATAAACGAGAAGTATCTGCAGAGGCCCGCCACAATTATGCCGAGCGCTCGACCAAGGCTTCGGCGAAGTTGGAGCAACGAGTAGTGCCGGACGGTTACGTGAGTTCTGACAAGGTGGAGGCATTCATAGCGAGCTTGCGTGCTAAAGCCTGATGGTCTTCGAGCCAAAATATGGAAAAACACTGGCATCAGAGGAAGATCACGGGGCGTTAACGCCCAGAGCCCGTGAACTACTCGAAGAGCCATTCCTTAAGGCAGAGATTTATAATCTGGAACAGCGTATTCAAACGGACGTAACTGACGACTTGGCTGCGAGCATTTTTTCCGGAGAGTTTACGGTGTCAGATTTACTCCAGGACCACTTCTTGCGGGAGGTCCATGGGCGGCTGTACGGGCCAGTATGGGAGTGGGGCGGTTGTCAGCGCGCGCGGGAGGCAAACATCGGTGTCGCGCCCGAGCGCATTACTGAAGATTTGAGAAATACATTAGACGATTTTCGCTACCGGTGGGAGAGTGGAAGCGGAATGACGCCGCGTGCCTTAGGTCTCTGTGCACATGCTGCTCTTGTTCACATTCATCCGTTCGTTGATGGGAACGGGCGTGTGACCCGTTTGCTTGCAGATCTTTTGTATCTTGCGGCCCAAGGCGACGAGCCACTGCTTGTCTATAACTGGGATTTCGACCGCGCTGCTTATATTCGAATCTTGCAGCATTACGACAATACGCACGATGCCACTGAGCTCATTGAGTTCGTCTCGGTCATGGAGGTCGTCGACTAAGGGTGTGACTGACCATCGTGTTGGTTCGACCCTTTTGCTAGTGGGCTGTGTGTCGGAGTTCGCAGACCTTGCGAAATACGAGGCCTGGATCAATGCGGTTTTACAACGCAACGTGTGGAAGCTCCTGAGAACTTGATGGCAGCTGACCGGACGCTGCACCTGTCTTTAAGATTCTGAGTCTTTGAACTGCCAGCCAATTTCGGAGAATTAACTCGGGAATGTGACAACAGGAATCGCCGCAACCGACACCGAGGGTGACATGGAAGTGGGAGCGTGGGAGCACTCTCTTGGAACTTCAACTGACACCGAAGTGGAAGAAATTTTTATTACCATCACTGGTCGTGTAAATGTCACTTGCGAACGCGGCAGAGAGATTACTCTCGAACTAGGAACTATTGGACTACTTCCATCCGGTGCAAAAACAACTTGGACAGTTACGCAACCATTGCGCAAAGTGTGGGTCACCCTCGCTTAAAAAATTGTTTAACTAAAAGAGTGCGTAAATATTTATGCTTGAGTTTACTCGAAGTGACCCTGCGCATCGGGAAGTCGATGGCTACCAATGGCCTACGCAATCCGGCGATTGCACATACGACCGCTTTCGCGCACGCTGACCCTTCACCGTTGCGACCGGACTAGCGGTCGTACACCTCGCGCCGGTGGGCCGTGCGCACAACGGTGATCACAAGCACGGCGTCGTTGACCTCGTAGATGACGTGATAGTCCCCTGCGCGCACCCGCCAGGCGGCGTCCTCGCCCGTGAGCTTGCGCGAGCCGTGAGGCCGAGGGTCGTCGGCCAGCGCCGCGATCGCGTCAAGCACTTTGCCGCGCGCCGGCCGTGGCAGTTTCTTGACCTGCCGGGCTGCCGCGGTGGTGAACTCGATTCGATAGGTCACGCGGTCAGGTCGGCGCGGAGCTCGTCAAGGGAGACCCGAGACCCGTCGTCCTGCGACTTGGCCTCGCGGTACGCCGCGACGTCATCAGCCATCTCGAATGCCTCAAGTGCCTCGAGGTCGTCCACGCTCACCACGACGGCGGCCAGCTTCCCGTTTCGGGTCACGCCGATGCGTTCGCCCGCGTACATCGCCCGGCCCAGAACGTCCGACAACTGCCCGCGCAACTCACGGGTTGTCACTTTGCTGGTCACCGAATCCATGTGGCCACAATAGCACTAGATCGAAAAGTGTACACGACGCGTGCAATCTTCGAGTCAGGTGATGAACAGAGTTCAAAGTGGCGGCCGACGTGACCAATCATGACCATCACTGACGGTGACGTGGTGTTGAAAGCGAAGGTGCGAACCCAAGCGAAGGCATTGGCGGAACTCGGGCGGCCTTGCCGTGGATTCGGCCAGCACACGTGAACCGGCGTTGGTTGGACTCCAATATTTTGGTGATCGAAGTTTGGTGGACCACTGCGCGCGGCTACTCATTGAGCAAATGCCCACTGTCGATTTGTTGATCAGCGAGGTGAGCCCCGTGATTGGCGTCCAGGTCGGGCCTGATTTGGTGGGGATCAGTATCACTCCAGGTATAAGGGAGTGAGTCCGATGCGTCCGCGCGTGACCAAACTTGATTGCCTCTCCGAGGCTTGCCGACGGTCAGTTCCCTGGCCCGTAAAGACCAAACACGAGGTCTGGGTCGCCGGCGTTGAACGTCCCTGCGACCTGGGATCGAAACCCGATGTCCCGCGTCCGGTCGAGTAGGCTTTTCCCCAGGGCCAGTTGACGCACCTCCCACGCGGCGAGGGTGGCCACGACATTGCCTCCAGTTGCAGCGAACTCCTCGGCGAGAATCCAGCCATCCTCAGCGGCTTTCGCGGTGCCGGCAGCGGCGTGGGGCCGGCAGGCAAATGCGGCATCGCCGATGATGCAAACACGCCCAAACGCCATCCTTGGTACCTCAATGTCGTACACCACCTGCAGGAACGGTTCCTCAATCCCGGTCACGACCTCGGCCAACTGGGGCGCGAGTTCAGCCTTGGCGGCGGATCGCATCTTGGCCACTTCGTGTTCACTGACGAGGCCTGGCGGCACTGACAGCGATCGCACCTCGCCATTCACATCAGTGAGGAACGCTGCGAGCTCATCCTCGGGAACATTGCGGTACCAGACGATGTTCATCAGTCGGTGCCCGGGTTCAACCTCACCGGCCAGCCCTGGGATCGGGTAGACGAGAATGTGACTGTTTTCCAGCACCTGATATGTCAACGATTCGTAGAGTGTGTCAAAGGTGTCGGCGGAGAGCTCGGACTCTGGAATCACCCCGCGCCAGGCAACGTAGCCAGCGTAGGTGCTCGTCACGTCAGGCAGCAGGGTCTTTCGCGCACCAGATGCAATGCCGTCAGCGCACACGAGAAGGTCGACCAGGTCGGTGCGACCGTCAGCGAGGTTGATCCTGACGTGCGAACCGTCGTCGACGAATGAGGTCATCTCCGACGAGAGGTGATAGTTTTCTCTACCGAATCCCTGCAAGAGAACTCGGTAAACCGCGTTCCACGATGACAGGTGATACGACCGTGGCTCCTCAAACGAGGTCGATCCATCGGGTTCGAGAAAGCGAACCCACCTGGTCTTTGAGGAAAACTCATCGGCCGGCACCCCGAGACGCTGCACCGGGTATCGCCATGTTGCCTCGAGCATCGCGATGCCCGCTCCCCGAGCCTCGAGCTCACGGTGCGAACGCTCGTAGATTGACACCTCACAGCCGAGGTCACGCAGGAGGAGGGCCGCTGTGAGCCCTCCCAACGATCCCCCGATCACGGCAACCCGAGGTGACGCGACCGCCGATGCCGGTTGATGAGGAGCGAAGGGCGGCACGAAGACTATGGCTGGCCGAAGGTTGCGACCGAGTCCACCTTCAACTCGAACAGCACCCGGCGCTCGTCGAAGCCCGGATCACGAAGGCCATAGGGGGGCTCCTGGCCGGTATACTTCGTCCAGATGCGATCAAGTTGGGCGGTCACGCGAGGGCCATCAACTGGATCATCCTCGCTAATCTCTTGGACAACCGTCGCCTTGATGCTCACCCAGTGGTAGGCATTTACCGGGTTGAGGAGCAGGATGCTCATCTGGGGATTGGCCCGAAGCCACTCGACTTTCTTGCGCTCAGTGGACAGGTTGAGCAGCACGGTGTCACCAACATAGTCGAACCACACCGGGGTGAGATTTGGTCGACCGGTGCTCCCCATTACAGCAACTACGGCCGTGACCGGCTCGTCGAGCAGACGCTTGTAAATGGGGTCAAGTTCATCAAGACTCGTAACCGCATCGCGATCGCCGACCGTGAACTGACCGTTTTGCGTCCCCGAAGCGACGTCCTTGAATTTTGCAACCTTGATAGCCATCGATCACTCCCATCTGTGATAGGCCACTTACAGCTTTGGCAAATGCCGAGCATTTTCGAACTCTATTGCTCGCTGGTACACGAGTCAATCAAAATCGGTGATTGCTACCGCTGGCAATTCCCGAATAGAATAAAGTCTAGATTTTCAAAGTGTCGAGACTTTTATGGGGTGTATTGGTGTCAGGACCGCTGAGCGGGCTACGGGTGCTTGACCTGACCCGGGTGCTCTCTGGGCCGTTCGCCACGATGCTTCTGGCCGACATGGGTGCCGATGTACTCAAAATCGAACCTCCCAAGGGTGATGTTGCTCGAACGTGGGGGCCATTCCCCGATGAAGTTGCTCCAAGCGGGTCGGAAACGAGGTCCGACGGGGCTCACTCGTACGGCGGTTACTTCGCGAGCATCAATCGGAATAAGCGCAGCACCTGTCTAGACCTCCGCTCCCCGGCAGACGTTGAGGTTTTTCTTGCACTCGTTGACAGTGCTGACATCCTCGTCGAGAACTTCAGGGTCGGAGTGATGGACCGGTTTGGCCTCTCCTACGAAACCCTGCATGAGCGCAATCCCCGGCTCGTCTACGCGAGCATCCGCGGGTTCGGCGACCCCCGCACCGGCAAGAGCCCATACGCCGAGTGGCCGGCGTTCGACATCATCGCCCAAGCGATGGCGGGCCTCATGAGCATTACCGGATCAGATGCCGAACATCCAATGAAGGTCGGCCCAGGAATCGGTGACATTTTCCCCGCGGTCTTGTCGGCCTGCGGCATTCTGGCTGCTACTCACCATGTCGCCAAGACCGGTGAGGGTCAACTCGTCGATGTTGCGATGGCTGACTCGGTGCTCGCACTCACCGAGCGGATTGTCTACCAGCACTCAATCACCGGCGTTTCGCCAGAGCCACAGGGCAATACTCATCCACTCCTGTGCCCATACGGCCTCGTGCACTCTTCGGATGGATTCATCGCGATCGCCTCACCCACTGACAACCACTGGCGGGCCCTGACAGAAGTCATGGGCCGACCCGAACTCGGAGCAGATCCGCGCTTCGCCACGAACGAAGCCCGAGTGGGCAATGCCTCGATCGTGTACGCCGAGGTCGAGGCATGGTCGACAACGCTGACGAGCGACGAGGCCGTGCGCGCACTCAACGGGCGGGTGCCTTGTGGACCGGTTAATAGTGCAGCCGATATCGCTGCAGACGAGCACACGAGCGCCCGCGCGATGATCGTTTCGGTCCCGCACCCTTCCGGTCAGCCGACCGATATCATCGGCGCTCCGATCAAATTCAGCGCGACCCCGACCCAAGAGTTCACCCGAGCCCCCCTCCTGGGGGAGCACGCTGCGAGGTTCCTCGCCCCTGCCGTTGTCGTGCCACGAACCTGAATGCCTAACCTGAAGACCGATGTTCAACCAACGAAGGAGGACCGCATGACCGTCAGAGTGATCGCAGAGGAAACCTTTAACGCGGATGAATACTCCGACGAATTGCGGGTCGCACCCGACAACCTTGACGTCGGTACGAAGTTATGGTTCGAGAATCCGTCTATCCGGGTCTGGGAGGTCCGACTCAAGCCGGGCGAACGAGGTCCATTCCACGCCCACACCCACCGCTACTTCTGGACTGTTGTCCAAGGTGGGGTCGGCCGGCAGCGCAGTCAGGACGGTTCAATGATTACCCGCGAGTACAGCACGGGTGACACCAACTATTCCGAGCACTCAGCGCAGGACCCGTGGCTGCATGATTTTGAGAACTTCGGAGACACCGACATGCTCTTCATCACGGTCGAACTTCTGGACTGAGGTGGCGAAAGAACTCACCGGTGCCATGGCGTTGGCGCTCAAAACTGCTGGGGTTACGAATATCTTTGGCGTGCCCGGCGGCGGGCCAAATCTCGAGATGATCGGTGCGGCAAAGGACGCCGGTATGGAATTTGTGCTCGCGCACGGCGAGACGGCCGCGTGCGTAATGGCGAGCACTCACGGGCTACTCACCGGTGGAGTTGGAGTAGCGATTGTGACGCGTGGTCCAGGCTTCACGAGTGCGATGAACGGTCTCGCGCAGGCGACCTTAGATCGCTCACCGCTCGTCGTCATCTCCGACACGGTCCCACATTCCCAGCGCAACCGAACAGCCCATCAGCGCCTCGATCAGGTTGCGGCCGCCGTGCCGGTGACTAAGTGGAGCGGTGTTTTGGGCTATCGCGATCCGGCCGCCACGGTTGCTAGAGCGATCGCGCTCGCTAAAGCCGCCCCGAAGGGAGCAGTGCATCTTGCCTTTGACCCCACGCAGCCGGGCGACCTACCCCCCGCTCCCAAGGTCGCCGAGCTCACCGACCAGAGAGTGCTGCAGCGAGTGCGGGAGCTGTTCGCAACTGCACGCCGACCCCTGTTCATTCTTGGTCTTGATGCTCTTGGCACCACCGACCTGATCCGCGCTGCCGTCGAGGCGGCCGGCGTCCCCGTGCTCGTTACCTACGAGGCGAAGGGGATTATTCCCGAGTCATCGCGGAACTACGCCGGGTTCTTCACCGGGGTCCCGGCAGAAATATCCCTGATCGCAGCCGCTGATCTCATCATCGGCATCGGGCTCGACTCAGTTGAGCCAACGCCCGGGCCGTGGCCGCATGAAGCGCAGGTTGTCCTGCTCCATAGCCATTCGGTGGAGACCGCCTACTTCGGAGACCCGACCCTGCTCGTCGGCGAGTACGACTCCATGCTCACTGGACTCTTGCCCTCGCTCAACGCCCAGTGGCCTGGCGGCTTCGCGCAGCCTGACGTCGGCGTTACTCTCCGCGGCCTGTCGTCCCCATCCGCCCTTCGCCCGCAGGACCTCGTCACTATCACCCGAGATCACTTCCCCACAGCACTCGTCACCGTTGACGCCGGGGCTCACATGCTCGTCGCGATGCCACTTTGGCATGTCGAGGATCCGGGCTCCGTCGTCATCTCGAACGGCCTTGCCACCATGGGATTTTCCCTCCCCGCTGCCATCGGCGCGGCAATCGCCTTCCCGGACCGCCCGGTCATCTGTTTCGTTGGGGATGGGGGCTTGGGCATGGTACTCGCCGAGCTCGAACTCTTGCGCCGACTGCAGCTGAACATCACGGTCATCGTCTTCAACGACGCGTCCCTCACGCTTATCAAGCTCAAGCAAGACAAGGGGCAGGGGGGTGAGGCTGCAGTCGGTTACTCGCCGATCTCATTCGCAGGCATCGCCGCCGCGATGGGGATCGAATCCATGATCGTTCGCGATCGCGATGAGCTCCATGACGCTCTGACTCGATCCGCCGGGCGCCCGTTCCTCATCGACGCGAGTATCGACTCCGCCGACTACGTGGAGATCATAAAAGTCGTTCGAGGCTAGCGTTACCGGTGTCATTTAATCCACAGGCTGGAAATCTCCTCTTCCCATTGAGCTTGGCTTACCTTAGTTTCAGTGCATGTTGGGAATGCGAAAAACCACGAGCACTAAGGCCTCGGATCGATTAAGGCTTGCCCTAAATGACTGGAAACTCGCACCACCGCCCAAAGAATTCATGGCACCTCCCGCCAAACGCCGAGGCGTACAGGGGAGTGACACCGAATCTGATCTGGCTGACCAGCCTGGTCCAGGGAAGTCAGAGCCACGTTTTCGAATGGGAAGTTGGGACGGGCGAAGTATTCGACCGCTGTTCTTCATTGTTGGAGCAATACTCATAGTGGTTCTTGGCTTGTGGTTCCTTGGGCGCCCTGTAACTATCGAACCCATTGCGTTCGGTACTGAATCTGAACTGGTACTGGACGCGGGTAGTTCACTTCCTGAACTGGTGGTTCATGTTGCCGGATCTGTTAAAAATCCAGGTTTGTATCGACTCCCCGTTGGCGCGCGGGTTGCAGACGCTCTTGACGCTGCCGGTGGCGTGAGTAAGAAAAGCGCGGCCAATTCGGTGAACTTGGCGCGCGAAGTTGTTGACGGTGAGCAAATTTTGGTGGGCGAAAACACCGAGTCAGGTGGGCTGGGAAGTGGCATCAGTATTAACAGTGCGTCCGCAAATGAACTGGAGGATCTGCCGGGTGTTGGTCCGGTCATTGCGGAGCGGATCGTGAGGTACCGAGAAGCCAACGGGCCCTTCACATCAATTGACGCGCTGGGGGAAGTTTCGGGAATCGGTGATTCGATTCTGGGAAGTATCCGCGATATTGCCCGACTCTAAAGTGGGTCTTGGATGGATCTGCGTTTGCTCTTTCCTGCCGTAGGTTTGTGGCTGGGTGTTGCGGCGACATTCTTTTTGACTGGGCGCGATTCTGATCCGATAAGTCGCCATTCCAACTCGCAATTTGTATTCATGGTGTTAGTTATTGCGCTGGTGCTGCTGGTATCAGTGGTTCTTTACTTTTGGTGGTTACGTCCACAGGTGTTTGCTGCACAAACATTTCGGGTTCGGGTGATCTTTGCCGTGTTTGTTTTGTTGGGTTGTTTCGTCACCGCACTTCAGGTAAATGCTCAAACAAGTGAACCTTTGGCCGACTGGATTAATCAAAAACCAATAGCCCAGATCAGTGGCGTAATCAGCACTGAAGCGCAAACACGCGCGACACCAACTGCGGTGGTGTGGAAGCCGCCAGAAGTTCAGGTGGTCACGCTCGCGAGCGATTTGATCACGGTTGGTGAAGTGGCATATCGCATTCAAGTCCTGATCACTGTTGAGGTTGAAGTGGAAGTTGATATTCCGCCACCGGGGACCGCGGTTGTGATCACCGGCAAGTTGGGTCAGCCCTATCGCTATGGAAACTTTGCAGCCGGTGTGGATTCGGTGAGCAGTATTGACGTTATTGCTGCTCCAGGATTTCTTGATTCACTGGCTCACACAATGCGCGAAGGGCTAGTGAGTGCGCTCTCTGGTGTTGATGAACGAGGTGGATCACTCGTTGCCGGGTTAGCGATCGGTGATGAGTCGGCACTACCAAGTGAACTCAAGGATCAAATGCGGTTGAGCGGTCTGGCTCACCTTACGGCCGTCTCCGGAGGAAATGTTGCAATCGTGCTTGCCATGGTGCTGTTGATCAGCATCCTTGCCGGGATAAAACTATTTGGTCGTGTCGTGCTCTCGCTTGGTGCCTTAGGTTTTTACGTGATTTTGGTGCAACCGCAACCCAGTGTGGTGCGTGCCGCAACTATGGGTGCGATTGTTGTTATTGCTTTTCTCGTGGGTGGTCGCACTGCCGGTCCGTCG
The DNA here is from genome assembly GCA_041689915.1 of Candidatus Nanopelagicales bacterium. Lineage (GTDB taxonomy): Bacteria > Actinomycetota > Actinomycetes > S36-B12 > S36-B12 > UBA4592. Next base: position 18,340 of record JBDNFH010000098.1, read on the forward strand.
ATTCTTTCCACAGCGGTAATCATTCTGCTCATTTTTGATCCGAGTCTGGGGACCGCGTGGGGATTCGCACTCTCGGTGTGTGCCACAGGTGGATTGATTGTCCTCACCCCGATCTTGATGGAATACGCGCAGCACACGCTGTTCTTGGCCAGGACTCCACCAGTGATTCTTGTCGCAGCGAATCTGACAATTGCGGCGCAAATCTCAACCCTGCCGGTACTTATTGCTATGGGAACACCCATCGGCCTTGGCTCGGTGCCAGCAAATATTTTAGCGATGCCCATGGTCCCGTTCATCACCGTTGGGGGATTGCTCAGTTCGCTGACTTCGCTGGTGAGCCCTGAACTGGCGCACGGACTGGCGCTGGTGAGTTCCTGGCCCGCAATGTGGATCGCAAATCTCGCTGCGTTCTTTTCTGGTTGGCCCGCACTCAGTGGTGTTGGTGCACTCCTTGCCGTGATTTTCATGGTGGCCGTTTTGGCAGTCTCGTGGTATTTAGCGCGACCTCTGATTGCTGTGGGTGCTGGGGTTGTATTGCTGTCATTCATCTGGATTCAAGGCACACCTTTTGCCCCTTGGAAGAATTGGCCGGGTGACTCCTGGTCACTCGTCATGTGTGATGTTGGACAAGGGGATGGATTGGTATTGCGGGATCGCAGCGGCAGCGTCATGCTCTTTGATGTTGGTGGAGACGCGGCACTCATTGATGACTGCCTAAAGGACTTGGGAGTCACCGAGATCGAAGCGATCGTGCTTACCCACTATCACAGTGATCATGTCGGAGGGATTGCTGGAGCCTTGCGTGGGAGAAATGTTCAGCGAATAATTTCAACCGGGTATCAGGAACCCAAGCAGCAATTTGATTTTGTCTTGCGTGAAATCCCTGCTGATATTCAACAGTCAGTAGCCATGGCTGGCCAGCGGTACTCGCTGGGGGAAGTAACCGTGCAAGTGCTGTGGCCCGCTCGCTACATCCGCGAAGGATCCATGCCCAATAACGCCAGTGTTGTGGTCTTGGTGACAATCGAGGGTAGCGGAATTTTACTGACCGGTGACATTGAACGCGAAGCACAGGCAGAAATTATGCGCGGCCTTGCAACAGTTGACGTAGATTTAATCAAGTTACCGCATCACGGGTCGGCAAATCTCGATGAAAGGTTTGCATCTTGGGCCAACGCAGAAATCGCCTTGATCGGGGTCGGCAAAGACAATGATTACGGACACCCAGCGCCTGAGGCGTTAAAACAGTGGAGTGGTGCGGAAATCTTTCGCACCGATCAAGACGGTGCGGTGGCACTGTCACTATCTACCGAGGGAATCTGGAGCGCTGTTACTCAAAGGTGATGCGCTTGTGCAATGCTTGGGTGTGCCTAATCGGATCACCATTGCGGTCGGAAGTGAAACCGTGCTGGTGGATCGTGTCAAAGTGAATCTCACAGCAACGGTCACCAAGGAAGTCCCCGACATCACTCGAATTGTTGTGGATCCTTCACGTGAAGATGCCTCGGCAAATATTGCCCAAGCGTGCGCGCCAACGCTATTCGGGGAAGACGTTCTGGTGGTCATTGAGGGAATTGACGCTCTCAATGACGACGGGGTTGATTCACTCAAAGCGGTGATGGCGGACTTACCCGAAAACGTGTGGCTACTGCTCACCCATCCGGGCGGTGTCAAACGAAAGCCGCTCATTGACGCGGCCGCGAAGGCAGGCGCTGAAAAAATTGAGTGTAAAGAATTCAAGCGCGGTTCAGAAACGATCAACTTCCTGATCAAAGAAGTTACCCGGCGCAAGCGCAAAATGACTCCGGCGGCTCTCAACCTCCTGGTTGAGTCCTTCGGGCAAGACCTGCCTGCGCTGACGAATGCAATCGGCCAGCTGTGCAGTGATGTTGAGGTCGACCCGATCGACGAGATTCACGTGCGTGCATATTTTGAAGGGACCGCTCCGATTAGTGGGTACGCGATCTCTGATGCCCTCTGGGAGAAACGCACGGTTGAAGCAATGAAATTACTACGTCAGAGTGCATTGGAATCAGACCCCGGTCGAGTTGGGGTGACCACCGTGACTGCTCTGGCAAGTGGCCTACGATCCATGATTCTGGTGGGTGGTTCGGCACCTGGAGCGAGCGATAACGAGGTTGCGCGTGAAGCGGGGGTACCTCCCTGGAAAGTGAAAACCCTGCGCAAGCAGTGGTCGCTGTGGAGTGGAGACCAGCGCAAGTTGGCATCCTTTGTTATTGCGATTGCAGATGCTGACCCGACGATGAAAGGCGGGATTGCGATTGGCTCAGCTCTGGATCCAGAGCAGAAGTTGTTTGAACTAGAAAAACTTGTGACCCGCACTCATTAGTGCGGGTCACAAAAAGTTAGTATGCAGATTTTAAAGAGCAGCTGTTTGCTTTGAGATCGAACTCTTGCGGTTAGCGGCTTGGTTCTCGTGAATGACACCCTTACGAACTGCAATGTCAAGTTCACGGTTCGCGGCGCGGGCAGCTTCAACGCTCGCGGCCTTATCACCCGTTGCTAGTGCCTCGCGGAACTTGCGCACAGCAGAGCGAAGGGAAGACTTGACCGACTTGTTGCGAAGGCGTGATTTCTCGTTTGTAAGAATGCGCTTCTTCTGCGACTTGATATTTGCCATAGTGGTTCTGTGCTCTCAGTTCTCATTTTATTGGTCTGGGTTTGTTGATCTGGTTAGTACAGCCGTCAAAGACTACCCCTAGGCTAGGGGTCATTGGCCACTGGCCCGCAAACTTTGCCCGACCCAATTCTCGACCCAATTCTCGACCCAATAATTGTGAGGAAAAACGTGAGTAGTCCGCGCCCAGGATCCACCGATCCAGCGGTCGTTCGTAATTTTTGCATTATTGCCCACATTGACCACGGGAAATCCACGCTCGCTGACCGGATGCTCCAACACACAGGTCTGGTTGACGCCCGATCCATGCGGGCGCAGTACCTCGATCGCATGGATATTGAGCGTGAGCGGGGAATCACCATCAAGTCGCAAGCGGTTCGGTTGCCCTATCAAGCCCCCGACGGCAGTGAATACGTTTTGAACCTGATTGACACTCCCGGCCACGTCGACTTCACCTATGAAGTCTCCCGGTCCTTGGCAGCCTGTGAAGGTGCGGTTCTCCTCGTTGACGCTGCCCAGGGGATCGAAGCGCAGACCCTGGCGAACCTTTATTTGGCCATGGAGAACGACATGGAGATCATCCCGGTTTTAAACAAAATTGACCTACCTTCCGCCCAGCCCGAAAAATATGCTGCCGAGCTCGCCCACATTATTGGGTGCGATCCAGCGGATGTTTTGAAAGTTTCGGCCAAGACGGGCGAGGGGGTTTCTGAACTTCTTGAACGGATCATTGAAAAAATCCCTGCGCCAAAAGGTGACGCTTTCGCACCGGCTCGCGCACTGATCTTCGATTCGGTCTACGACACCTATCGCGGTGTGGTCACCTATGTGCGCGTGGTCGACGGTCGAATCGGCAAGCGAGACAAGATCGAAATGATGTCACTGGGAACCACCCATGAACTCCTTGAAGTCGGAGTTATTTCACCTGAGCCAGTTGCATCAGAGGGCATTGGTGTCGGTGAAGTGGGGTACCTGATTACCGGAGTGAAGGACGTTCGCCAGTCGCGGGTGGGTGACACGGTTACTACGGCAATACGTGGTGCAACGCAATCATTGGGTGGATATCGCGATCCGCTACCCATGGTGTTTTCAGGGCTCTTTCCACTTGATGGCTCGGACTACCCCGAACTGCGTGACGCCCTGGATAAACTAAAACTCAATGACGCGGCGTTGAGTTATGAACCCGAAACCTCACTTGCACTGGGTTTCGGGTTTCGCTGCGGATTCCTTGGGCTACTGCATTTAGAGATTGTGCGGGAACGGCTTGAACGTGAATTCAACCTTGAGTTGATTTCCACCGCGCCGAACGTGGTGTACCGGGTGATCACTGACGGTGGCGAAGAAATTGTTGTCACCAACCCAAGTGAGTTTCCAGAATCAAAACTTGCAGAAATCTTTGAACCCGTTGTGCGCGCAACCGTGCTGTTGCCAAGTGAATTTGTTGGCGCCGTCATGGAACTGTGTCAGCAACGGCGTGGCGTACTTCTGGGCATGGACTACCTCTCTGAAGATCGCGTTGAATTGCGTTACACACTCCCGCTGGCCGAGATTGTTTTTGACTTCTTTGATCAACTTAAATCACGCACACGGGGTTACGCATCTCTCGATTACGAACCAACAGGTGAGCAGGAAGCTGATCTGGTGAAAGTCGACATTCTTTTGCATGGCGAAGCAGTCGACGCATTTAGTGCAGTTGTTCACCGCGATAAGTCCTACGCCTATGGGGTACTCATGGTGCAAAAGCTCAAGGAATTAATCCCACGCCAGCAATTCGAAGTGCCCATCCAAGCGGCGATTGGTTCACGCATTATTACCCGCGAGACAATTCGTGCTATTCGTAAAGACGTTTTGGCAAAGTGCTACGGTGGAGATATTTCCCGTAAGCGCAAACTTCTTGAAAAGCAAAAAGAGGGTAAGAAACGAATGAAAATGGTGGGACGCGTTGAAGTGCCACAAGAAGCATTTATCGTCGCCCTGTCAACATCTGATGCACCACCCAAGAAATGACAGAGCGCAACCAAACTCCTTTTTCGCTGTACATTCATATTCCTTTTTGTGCCAGTCGCTGCGGCTACTGCGACTTCAATACCTACACCGCGCAGGAATTAGGTAATGGTGTCTCACAGGGTAGTTTCCATGAATTACTGATCCGTGAGCTTGCACTTGCATCACGTGAACTTGATGCACCTATCGTCTCGACGGTGTTTATTGGCGGTGGAACACCCACGTTGATTGGTTCTGATTCCCTGACACAAATCCTGAAGGGCATCGAAAAATATTTTCCAATGACAGAAAATGTGGAAATCACAACGGAAGCAAATCCTGACTCAGTTGATGCGGAAATGCTTTCAGAGTTACGGGAAGGCTGATTTAATCGCATTTCATTTGGCATGCAAAGTGTTGCGCCGGGAGTTCTTGCAACCCTTCAACGCACACATACCGCCGGTGCCAGTGAGCAGGCGGCGAAGTGGGCGCGCGAAGCTGGCTTTGATCATGTGAATCTGGATTTGATTTACGGAACTCCAGGCGAAACGGATTCGAACGTTCGTGATTCAGTCGATGCGTGTATTAATGCAGACGTTGACCACGTTTCCGCATACTCGCTCATTGTTGAACCAGGAACCCAAATGGCACGTGCGGTTAACTCAGGAGCGTTACCCCCACCAGATGAAGATGCATGTGCTGATCGTTACAACATTATTGACGCAATGTTGCAGAAAGACGGTTTTGATTGGTACGAGGTGTCAAATTGGGCAAAACCCGGTGGTGAATGCACCCACAATCAGGCCTACTGGACCAATGCGAATTGGTGGGGGGTAGGCCCGGGTGCTCATAGCCATGTCAATGGGCGGCGTTGGGTCAACCACAAACACCCCGCGGCCTACGCAAAGGCTTTGGAAAGCGGTACGGGCGTGCAAGCTGACACCGAGGAGCTAACCCCGGAGCAGATCCACGTGGAAACGGTGATGCTGGCTTTGCGTACTAAAGTTGGGCTTCCGATTGGTGAACTGGATGCCAAGGAACTTGTGCGTGCAGAGGGATTTGCCCTGCGCGGAATGATCGACCCACATGAATTCGTCAACGGAGTGGTGCGGGTCACAGATTCAGGGCGATTATTTGCAGATCGGGTGATTCGCGAACTCCTAGGCTGACGGATCCACGGATCTGGCGTAGACTGGCACTCTAATTGCCAGAGTGCTAATGCCGAGGGTGTGCAAGCGCAATGCGGGTGAAATAGCGAATTGTTGGAGGTGCACATGCTGGAGGACCGCCGACTCGCTGTGCTCCAAGCGATTGTGTCCGATTACGTCGCAACCCATGAACCCGTTGGTTCAAAGGCCCTGGTAGATCGCCATCAACTCGGAGTTTCCCCGGCTACGATTCGTAATGACATGGCCGCACTGGAAGAAGATGGTTACATCACCGCCCCGCATACTTCTGCCGGTCGCATTCCCACTGACCTTGGTTACCGCATGTTTGTTGATCAGATTTCTCAGGTGAAGCCGTTAAGTGCCGCAGAGCGCAAAGGGATTGACCTCTTCCTCTCTGACGCAGTTGATCTAGACGACATTATGACGCGAACGGTGCGGCTGCTTGCTCAACTGACCAAGCAGGTTGCGGTGGTTCAATATCCATCGCTTTCGCGTAGCCAAGTGCGCCGCATTGAATTGATTCCGCTTAATGAGCACCGACTCATGATCATGTTGATCGTAGATAGTGGCCGGGTTGAACAGCGTATTGTCGAGTGCCCGGTGTCTATCGACGAAATTTTGCTGGCCGACCTTCGAGCAAGGCTATCGGTTGCTATATCCGATCAACCATTTTCATCTGTTCCTCAATGTATTGAGGACCTTGAGCAGTCCTTCAACGCGGATAACCACCCGCTGGTGCATGCGGTTATTGCCTCGATATTGGAAACGGTCACTGCGAAACTTGATGAGCGGGTTGTATTGGGTGGGGCTTCTAATTTGGCCCGTTACAACGAAGATTTTCCTATGACCATTCAGCCGGTACTTGAAGCACTCGAAGAACAGGTGGTACTGCTTCGATTGTTGGGAGAAGTCGGCACCGAAACTAAACTCTCCGTACGAATTGGTCATGAAAATGAAGTAGAAGGTTTAAGTTCAACTTCTATTGTGAGTTCGCACTATGCAAAGGAAAGCACCCCAGTGGCATCCCTTGGAGTTATTGGACCAACGAACATGGACTACGCCAACTCCATGAGCGCAGTGCAGGCAGTAGCCCAATATATGAGCCGATTTCTTTCCGACAAATAGACCTAAAAACCATCAACCAGAAACCCAACCAACTAAAACGTTAGTGAGTTAAATGAGTACCACTGCAACCGATTACTACGAACTCCTTGAAGTGAGCCGGACGGCTACCCCGGAGGAGCTCAAGAAGGCTTACCGCCGTCTGGCCCGCGAGCTTCACCCTGATGTTAATCCTGATCTGGAGCACCAGGAAAAGTTCAAAATGGTGACAGCCGCCTACGAAGTATTGAGTGATCCGGAAAAGCGTCAAATGTATGACCTGGGTGGAGATCCGTTGAGTAACCGTGGTGGTGGCGGTTTCTCGGGCGGGTTTGATTTCAGCGACGTGATGGGTGCGTTCTTTGGCGACCGTGGCCAACGTCGTGGGCCGCGTGGTCGGGCTCGTCGTGGCCAAGACGCATTAATCAGCATCACGATTGATTTAACCGCAGCCGTCTTTGGTGCGGAAAAAGAAATTGCCGTGGACACTGCGATCGTATGTGAAAAGTGCACCGGATCCGGTATGGCCGAAGGCACCGAGGCGGTGACCTGCGTCATGTGTAAGGGTCGAGGTGAGCTTCAATCTGTGCAGCAAAGTTTCCTGGGTCAAGTCATGACTTCACGCCCGTGCCCCGCCTGCCAGGGTCACGGAACCACCATCCCGCACCCATGCATTGAGTGCTCCGGTCAAGGCCGGGTTCGTCACCGCCGAAATCTCACTATTGACATTCCACCGGGCGTTGACACCGGAACCAGAATTGCGTTACAGAGTCAAGGTGAGGCAGGTCCTAACGGTGGACCAGCCGGTGACCTCTACATTGAAATCGTTATTCGTGGCCACGACCTCTTTGAACGCCAAGGTGATCAACTGCATTGTGTGATCACAATCCCCATGACCTCGGCTGCATTGGGCACGTCCATAAACATTGAAACTCTCGATGGACCTGAAGACATTGCTGTCGCTGCGGGAACTCAGTCCGGTGCGGTTGTCACCGTCAAACATAAAGGAGCATCCCGGCTTCGAAGCAGTACGCGCGGTGACCTATTCGTGCACGTCAATGTTGAAACGCCACGTAGACTCACCAATGAACAGCAAGATCTGTTGAAGCAACTTGCACAATTGCGTGATGAAAAACCGAATGCTGTTGTGACGCGAGCCGATTCAACCGGTGTCTTCTCTCGACTCAAGGATGCGTTCACCAACAAGTGAGCGCATCCGTTTTCCTCGTTGAGCCGGAACTCGTTAGTGACGTGGGGATCAATTCGCTTTTAGTATTGCCAAAATCGGTCGCACATCACACGCAGGTCATGCGGATTGAACCTGATGAATTGTGCGAGCTCGTTGACGGCGAAGGAAAAAGAATCAGTGGAGCAGTAGCCCCTGATGGGCAATTTGTTGTAGCGAGTGTGCATAAGGATTCCTGGCCGGCACTGCGGATTGACGTTGCCCAGGCGCTTATTAAAGGTGACCGCCTTGAAAACTCCCTGGACATGTTGACCCAGGTCGGTGTCACCGGGCTCATCCCTTGGATTGCAGATCACAGTGTGGTCAAATGGCACGGTGAAAAGTCGGCAAAGCAGTTAGTCAAATGGAAGAATGTGACCAGGGCGGCCACCGAACAATCCCGAAGATCCTGGACACCTATTATTCATGACCCAGCGACCTCCAGTGAATTGGCGAAAAAACTGTCGAACTACGACCACGTGGTGGTGTTAGAAGAAGCAGGTGGAGCTCAAATTTCTGGGATTATTTCAGGATCTGTACTACTCATCGTTGGACCCGAAGGTGGGGTGAGTGCGCGCGAGCGTGAGTTATTTGCCAGTGCGGTGCCACTCACCTTGGGAACGAGTGTTTTTCGCTCAGAAACAGCCGGGGTTGTGGGCGTGTCATATCTATTCACCAAGTCAGGGGAGTGGGAAAGCCAGAGTGAAGACACCATGAAAGGATTAAGCAATGCCTGATTGCATCTTCTGTTCAATTGTCTCCGGGGAGATCCCGGCCAATATTGTGCTGCGCACCCCTGACGTAGTTGCGTTCACAGACCTCAATCCGCAGGCACCGACTCATATTTTGGTAATTCCCACCGAACACCACGAAAATGCCGCGGCTCTCGCGCACGCTAACCCCAATCAGGCAGCTGCCGTACTAGCGGCAACCAAGCAGGTGGCCACAGATGCCGGGTTGAGCGACTATCGAACCGTGTTTAACACCGGAGCCCAGGCTGGCCAAAGTGTTTTTCACGCACATGCACATGTCCTTGGTGGCCGCCACCTCGAGTGGCCACCCGGATGACCAAGACCGTAGTTGAAGTTCCCGCGTCACAACCCATGGTTGCGCTGCTGGGTGCATCGGATGAGTATCTTCGCTTAATTGAAGGTGCATTCCCTGACGTTGATATTTTGGTACGCGGCAACCAAATCACTCTTGAAGGTGAAGACAAGTCAGTCGCCACGATTGACACGTTGGTGACTGAAATGCTGGCCATGATTCGCACCGGCCAAGGTCTCAACGCGGACTCGGTTCACCGCTCGATTTCGCTCATGAAGTCGGGAACCCGGCCAAGTGAGTTAGTGACCGCAAATATTCTGAGTAGTCGCGGTAAGACAATCGGGCCTAAGACGTTGAACCAAAAGAAATATGTTGAGGCGATTGACAACAACACGGTCGTGTTCGGAATTGGACCAGCAGGAACTGGGAAGACCTATCTTGCTGTGGCTAAAGCGGTTCAAGCATTGCAGGCAAAACACGTCACCCGAATTGTGTTAACGCGTCCTGCCGTTGAGGCTGGCGAAAGATTGGGGTTCCTGCCGGGAACGCTGTCGGAAAAGATTGATCCGTATTTGCGCCCGCTCTATGATGCACTGCACGACATGATTGACCCTGATTCGATTCCACGGTTGATAACCAGTGGAACAATTGAAGTCGCCCCGCTGGCCTACATGCGCGGTCGAACACTCAATGACGCATTCATTATTCTCGACGAAGCCCAAAACACTTCCGCGGCGCAAATGAAAATGTTCCTGACTCGCTTAGGTTTTGGTTCAACCATGGTCGTGACCGGTGACGTCACCCAGGTTGACCTGCCGTCAGGGACCACGAGTGGGCTGCGAGTGGTCTCCGAGATTCTTGACAACGTCGAAGATGTTGAATTTTGTCGACTGACCACGAGTGACGTTGTCCGCCACAGGTTAGTGGGCGAGATCGTTGCGGCCTACGAGCGCTACGACGAGGCGCAAGTGACTAAATCTGCAGGAGCGCGATCAATTTCATGAGCACTGAAGCATGAGCACTGAAGCATGAGCACTGAAGCATGAGCACTGAAGCATGAGCACTGAAGCATGAGCACTGAAGCATGAGCA
>JBDNFH010000099.1:0-15471 GCA_041689915.1 Candidatus Nanopelagicales bacterium
AGTGCGTGAAATACCTCCCGCGCGTCGCAGACGCCGCTATGACTGACCTACTGTCGGCACTGGGCGGGGTCCTCGTCGAGGGGCCTCGCGGCTGCGGCAAGACTACGACGGCACTGCAGCATGCCGGCAGTCATGTGCGCATGGACTCCGGGCCCACGGTGCTGGAGCTCGCTTCTCTCGACCCGATGGGCCTGCTCGCCGGACCCACGCCACGCCTGGTCGATGAGTGGCAGCTGGCCCCGGAACTGTGGAACGTCGTGCGGCATGAGATCGATGATCGCCAAGGTCGGGGCCAGTTCATCTTGTCCGGGTCGTCCAGCCCGGCTTCGGACCGGTCCCGCCACTCCGGAGCCGGACGCATCGGACGGTTGCGCATGCGACCGATGTCCCTGGCCGAGTCAGGGCACTCCTCGCGCATGGTGAGCCTGAATGAGCTGGCGGCGGGCGATTCCATCTCGGGCAGATGTGACCTCACGTACACCGGCCTGGCCGAGCGTTCTGTCATCGGTGGCTGGCCCGGCCTGCTCGGTGCCGGTCATCGGCAGGCGGTGGCCTTCAACCGCTCCTATCTCGACGACCTATGTGTCACCGCGATCCCGCTCGCGACCGGAGTCCGGCACGACCCAGTGCGGTTGCGTCGGCTGCTGGAGTCGGTTGCCCGCAACATCGCCAGCGAGGTCACGCTCGAACGGCTCGCCGCCGACGTATCCGCTGATGGGGGCATCCTCGACCCCAAGACCGCTCGCGCCTACCTTGACGCCCTCGTCACCGTGTTCGCCCTGGATGAGCTTCCCGCGTGGAGCGTGGCGCTGCGATCGAAGTCGAGGCTGCGGACCAGCCCGAAGCTCCACCTGGCCGATCCGGCCCTCGCCTGCGCGGCACTTGGCATCACCGCCGACCGGTTGGCCAAGGATCCGGAGTTCTTCGGGCAGATCTTCGAGTCCGTTGTCACCCGTGACATACGCAGTCTGGTTGAAGCGCGGTTCGGGCACGTGTACCACTATCGCGACAACACTGGACTGGAGATCGACCTCATCGTGGAGTTCGAGGACGGCACTTGGGCCGCGATCGAGGTCAAGCTCGGCGCGGCGCGCATCCCCGTGGCCGAGAAGAGCCTGCTTGCCTTGAGGGATGCTCGCGTGGACCTCGACCGTGTCGGCCGCCCCTCCTTCCTCGCGGTGATCACCGGCACCGAGTACGCCTACACGCTCCCATCCGGCGTTCACGTCATACCGCTCGCGACCCTCGCCCCCTGACCTCACCAGGTGGTCGGCCCGTGGCAGACTGCCACGATCATGCGGTCTGTCCGACGGTGCAGCATCGACACGCCCCTTCCTCGCCGTGGTGGGACGGCGAGGAGCGCCAACCTGACAGAGAGGGTCATGATTGGATTTGACCTACCAGTTATTTGGATTGGGTTGGTTGTAATCGGGTGCTTGGTTTCCGGACTGTTCCTACTTCGGTTAAGACCGCTGCTTACACCTGAGCAAGATGGCATGATCGCTATATGAATCAGGACTACTCACTAAGTGAAACCGCAAAGTTAGCAATGGAAGCCGACGTTGTTACTCTCACTCAGGAATTGATTCGAATTGATTCCAGTAATTGGGGTGACTCGCCCGAGACCGTCGGTGAGGCGGAAGTCGCCGAATATTGCGCCCAGAGGCTACGCGAGGTGGGGTACGACCCGCAGGTTTACATCACCACTTCCGATTCGCGCAGGGGCGTGCACTTGCGCATTCCCGGGACCGACTCACATGCAGATGCGCTGGTGGTCCACGGTCACATTGATGTGGTGCCGGCGATCGCCGCCGATTGGAAGCATGCACCTTTCGGTGGTGAGATCCATGACGGATTCATTTGGGGTCGCGGCGCGGTGGACATGAAAGACATGGACGCCATGATTATTGCTGTGCTGCGACACTGGGCACGTGTTGGGATCCGTCCTCGCCGTGACTTGATCATTGTCTTTTTCCCAGATGAGGAAGCCGGCATGCACCATGGATCGGCCTGGGTGGTGGCGAACCGACCCGAGTTTTTTGAGGGCGCAACCGAAGCTATTGGTGAAGTTGGCGGGTTCTCCATTTCAGTTCGAGACGACTTGCGGTTGTATCCGATTCAGACTGCTGAGAAAGGTATTCGCTGGCTCCGACTTCGCGCTGCGGCACGTGCAGGTCACGGGTCCATGATTCACACTGATAACGCAGTGACCGAATTAGCACGGGCGGTAACGCGCATTGGCGAACACAAGTGGCCCGTTCGCCGGACCAGGACAGTGGATGCGTTCCTTGCGGAACTCAGCGACGCCTATGGTGTCGAGATTGACGGAAGCGATACTGGTGAATTGGTTGCCAAACTGGGTACCTTGGGTTTACTCGTTGGCGCAACACTGCAAAACACGGCAAATCCATCCATGTTAAGTGCGGGCTACAAAGTGAATGTGATTCCTTCTGAGGCAACGGCTCACATCGATGGTCGAGTATTGCCAGGCTTTGAAGGTGAGTTCGATCAAACAATTCGTGAACTCGTTGGTGAGCACATTAATATTGAATCTGTTAGTGCTGATATCGCTATTGAGTCGGCATTCGACACCACAACATTTGACCTGATTGCGAGTGTTTTACGCCAAGAGGACTCGGGCGCGCGTGCTGTTCCCTACATGATTTCTGGCGGTACGGATGCTAAGGCATTGAGCAAAATCGGAATTGATTGTTACGGGTTCTCACCATTGCGCATGCCACCGGATCTAGATTACTGGCGGCTTTTTCACGGTGTTGACGAGCGCGTTCCGGTTGAGGGTCTGCACTTTGGCGTTCGTACCCTTGATCGTTTTCTGCGCTCGGTCTAGTCAGAGTGCGTTTACCACTCGGTACACCTTCCGGCGGAGCCTGACCTTTTTGCGACCGTCCCGGAAAATTCTGGTCTGATCAAGTTCCCAACGGCCTCGCTCGGCTTTGAAAGTGAGCAATTCACGGGTTTCTTCGCGGTCGCTGTCACGGGAAAAGTGAAGTTCCCGAAACTCCCAGGTGGGGCCAGTACGAGTCATCGATGTTGTGCCCATCCGGATTCGGGGTAACCCATGTGCGGCTCTGAGATGTCATTGAGGGCAGCCGTAATTTCATTGGGGAGTTCAAGTTCCTCAGAGCCAAGTGCCATGAGCAACTGGGTATTCGTTCGCGCGCCGAGAATCGGTGCAATCACACCGGGGCGGTCGCGCAACCAAGCGAGGGCCACTTCGGCGGGACTTGCGTCCAGTCCTTGGGCGGCGGTTGCTAGAGCATCGACAATTCTTTTTGCTCGCTCGTCTGAATACACGTTGACAAACGCGCTGGTATCAGCGGATGCTCCACGTGAGTCAATGGGAATTGAGTGGCGGTACTTGCCGGTGAGTACACCGCGTCCAAGCGGGGACCACGGAAGGATGCCGATCCCCAGAGTCTTAGCGGCCGGAACAATTTCCCGTTCAACGCCGCGCTCAAGGAGGGAATACTCCATTTGGGTGGTGATCAGTGGTGCTGAAGCTGGCTTGAGCGCTTGCATTGTGCAGGCACGCGCAGTTTGCCAACCGGAATAGTTGGACACGCCCGCGTAGCGAACCTTGCCTGATGAAATCGCGGAATCAATTGCGGACAGTGTTTCATCAAGTGGGGTGTAGGAATCCCAAGCATGCATCTGCCACAGGTCAATATGGTCGACACCAAGGCGCTTAAGGCTTGCGTCTAAAGCGTCAAGGAGGTGCCTGCGGCTGGCATCAAACCGACGCTCGGTATTCGGTAGTGACACGGCTTTCGTTGCCAAGACGATCGAATCTCGGCATTCAAACTCGTGAAGGAGGGTCCCCAACATTTCCTCGCTGACACCCTCGGCGTACACGTCGGCGGTGTCAATCAGCGTTCCACCCGCATCAAGGAAAGCAGCCAATTGATCGCGGGCTTCATATTCATCCGTTGTCCGACCCCACGTCATTGTGCCCAATGCCAGCCGCCCAACCCGAATTCCTGAATTACCCAGTGGCCTTTGCTGCATGTCTCAACCGTAGACCCACACCCCAGGAAAGTTGGGATCGCAGGTCATAGGCTGCGCCCATGAAACTCTCGGTCAACCTTGGATATTGGGGCGGCGGAAACGACGCGGATAACTTGGAGGTGGCCAAGGAAGCGGATCGACTCGGGTACTCGTGTGTCTGGGCTGCTGAAGCGTATGGCTCAGATGCTGCGACAGTTTTGACCTGGATTGCCGCCCAGACTCAACGGGTCGATGTTGGTAGCGCGATCTTTCAAATCCCAGGTCGAACTCCAGCAAACACCGCCATGACGGCTGCAACTTTGGACACCCTTTCTGATGGTCGATTCCGACTTGGACTTGGGGTTTCTGGTCCGCAGGTCTCTGAAGGTTGGCATGGCGTTCGTTTCACAAAGCCATTGCAGCGCACCCGCGAATATGTTGACATTGTTCGCTTGGCGCTCTCGCGTCAGCGGGTTCAATACGAGGGTGAATTTTTCACTCTGCCATTACCGGATGGACCTGGCAAAGCGCTTACGTTGACAGTGCATCCGGTTCGAGAGAGCATTCCGATCTACTTGGCTTCAATTGGTCCCAAGAACCTGGAACTCACCGGCGAGATCGCTGATGGTTGGTTGGCAATCTTCTTCTCACCCGAACATGCCGCCGAACTCATGAAGCCACTTCTTGCTGGCCGCCAAAAGTCGGGTAAAACAATGGACGGGTTTGATGTAGTACCAACGGTGCCGGTAGTTCCTGGCAAAGATGTTGAGGAATGCGCCAACTTTGTCCGCCCGTATTCAGCCCTGTATATCGGCGGGATGGGTTCACGGCATAAGAACTTTTACAATCAGTTGGCTACCCGGATGGGTTATGAAGATGCTGCGCTAGAGATTCAAGAACGTTACATGGCCAAGGATTATGCAGGCGCCGCGGCAGCGGTTCCATTTGAATTTATTGACGCAACTTCCCTCATTGGTCCTCCGGAGCGGATCGCGAAGCGCCTGCCGGCCTATGCCAAGGCGGGGGTTACCAACGTGAGTGTGGCTTCATTCGCGGGAACATTGCAGGAACGCGTGGGAACACTGCATGTCATGAAAGAGGCTCTCAAGAGCTCAGGACTCGGGGATCTCGACTCGAACTCGAACTCGAACTCGAAAATTTAATGGACATGTCGTGGTTTGAAGCACTTGTTCTTGGAGTTTTACAGGGTTTAACTGAATTTCTCCCCATTTCGTCTTCAGCGCACTTGTTGATCTTCAGTCAATTCTCTGGTTGGTCGGATCCGGGGGCCGCGTTTACCGCGGTGAGCCAGATCGGTACTGAACTGGCCGTAGTTGTGTATTTCTGGCGAGATATCAAACGAATAGTGTCAACATGGTTTCGTTCGCTAGTGAATCCATCTCTGCGCAAAGAACTTGATGCTCGCATGGGTTGGTACGTGATCGTCGGAACAATCCCGGTTGCAGCCCTCGGCTTCACGTTCTCGAGCCAGATTGAAACGAGTGCACGAAATCTTTACCTTGTGGCAACCACTCTGATTGTGTTTGGAGTTGTACTTGGGCTAGCAGATCGTTACGGGCGCAAAATCAAGTCAATTGAGCGACTCAAGCTTCCCGACGCACTCGCATTTGGTTTGGGCCAAGCACTTGCATTGATCCCTGGGGTTTCTCGTTCCGGTGCCACGATCACCACGGGACTGGCTCTGGGCTATGACCGAGTAGCGGCAACTCGATATGCCTTTTTACTCGCCATCCCGGCGGTCATGGGTTCAGGACTCTACGAGGCAACAAAGATCTCTGAGCAACAAAATACAGAATGGGGTCAAACCATTCTTGCCACGGTTATCGCGTTCTTTGTCGGTCTGGGTGTCATTTCGTGGTTGCTTCGATGGTTGACTACCAGGACGTTCACACCGTTCGTGATTTACCGGGTTGCACTTGGTGTTCTAGTCCTTGTCCTGCTGGCGACGGGCACACTTTCTTCAACCGTTTAGAGCCAACCGCTTTTTTTGAATCCACGAAAGAGGAACCCGCACGTAACCGCCATAAATATTAAGACGGCCGGGTATCCCAAACCGAAGCTAAGTTCTGGCATGTCTTTGAAGTTCATGCCGTAGATTCCAGCGGTCAAAGTCGGGACCGCAGCGATCGCAACCCACGCAGAAATTTTTCGCATGTCTGAGTTTTGCTTCGAGTCCTGCAATGCAGTTGACGCCATAAGCATGGTGAGTAGTGCATTGTCGGTACTTTGGATGGTGTCATTTACTCGGAGAATGTGCTCGCCGATGTCGGCAAAAAAGGGTTCCAATTGAGTAGGAATGGACTCATCAGTCTCTGCCGCAAATTTTTGGGCAGCGCTGACAAGGGGTGTTACAGCTCGGCTGACTGCGATGTTTTCGCGCTTAAGTTGGTAAATATTTTTTGTTGTTTCGGCCGTGGGCTGCATCGAAAAAACGTCTTGTTCGATTTCGCGCATATCTTCATGTACTTCATCGACCACTGCAAGGTAGGCATCAACTGTGATGTCCATAACTGCGTAAAGCACCGCAAGTGGCCCATGTGTTCGTAGCCGCTCGCTGTGAGACATGCGCTCACGGACATTGGTAAGGTCCCCGGCATTTCCGTAGCGCACCGTGATCGCGAACCATTCGCCGATAAACACCGAGGTTTGCCCCGTTGTGACCTCCCGGCTTTCCTCGTCATAGGACAAGGTTTTTAGAAGTGCGAATCCTTTGCCTTCACTCAGGTCAAACTTTGCCCGCTGCGCGACATTGGCTGCGTCTTCAACATCGAGTGGTTCAAGGCCAAAAAGTTCAGTGACCAAGGCAAGTTCGGGTTTTGTTGGCGAAACCAAGCCGAGCCAGGCGAAGGAACCTGGGTCGCCTTCGCGACGTGCGAGATAAGTTTGGAGATGGACGTACGGGCGTCTTGTGCGCTGGCGTCGGTGTCGCTGGCAATATGTAGTGATTGTTTGAGTGTATGTTCGAACTGACCATCTGCTGAATAACGTCCCATGCGCCGGATCACGACACCATTGTGCCGTCTTTCTGCCCCACGCGAACACCGCCACAATATTTGGTGTGAATATCGCTCACGGCACTACGTTAGGGGAATGGCCACGGTTCTCCTAGTTCGTCACGGGCGGACAAGTGCCAATGAAAAGGGAATCCTGGCGGGATCTGCTCCCGGGACCGATCTTGATAGTCGTGGAATAGAGCAGGCGCAGACACTATCCGAACTCCTGTCTGGCTTAGAAGTTTCAGCGATCATCTCCTCACCCCTGGAGCGAACAATGCAAACGGCTGAGGCACTGGCGAAAACCCTGGTAAATAAATCTGGGGCTGCGCTAGAGATTTCGAGCGAGCCGGCACTAGCTGAATGCGAATACGGTGACTGGACCGGCCGCAGTCTGAGTGAACTTGCGCAAGAAGAACTGTGGCGCACGGTCCAAGACCACCCGGCTTCCGTTGTTTTCCCTGGTGCAAATGGCGAGTCAATGGCGAACATGGCGCAACGGGCTGTTAGCGCGGTACGCCGTTGGAATGATTTATTGGGGCCTGAAGCAATCTACGTTGCAGTTTCCCACGGAGATGTCATCAAGGCAATCCTTGCCGATGCACTGGGCATGCACCTTGATCTGTTTCAACGGATTGGCGCGGATCCGTGCTCGGTGAGTGTTATCAACTACACCCCCAATAGACCTTTTGTGCTCAGCACAAATGGCAGTGGCGCAGATGCCCGCAGGCATGTCAACGTCGCCCATAAAATCAACAACGATGCACCTGTAGGAGGCGGATCGGGTGACTAGGCGAATAACCGAATACCGGTTGCCCGAACGCTTCGTGGTCGGGACAGTTGGCATGCCGGGGGAGCGAACTTTCTATTTGCAGGCCAAATCAGCAGGCGCCCTCACAGCCGTAGCTTTTGAAAAGCAACAGGCAATCGTGCTGGCCGAGCGAATTGACGAACTACTCAATGAAGTTCAGGTTTCCCGTGATCCCGGTGGCGTTGTGCCAGAAACGGCACCGCCCGAATTACTCGACGCGAGACCCTTGGACATGCCCTTACTCGAGGAATTCCGCGTTGGAGCTATGGCTTTGGGTTGGGATGAAGGCAGTTCCTGTGTCGTCATTGAGGCACATGCAATCGCCGAAGAAAGTGAAGACGTACCCGAATTAGGCGAGGACGGCGACGAAGGTCCTGACACGCTGCGCGTGTGGCTAAGCGCGCCGTATGCCCGCGCATTCGCCGATAGAACCCGGCGGGTCTGCGACTCGGGTCGCCCACCGTGCCCCTTCTGCCAGCAGCCACTTGACCCTGAAGGTCACATTTGTCCGAGGGCCAATGGGTACAAGCGACGAGAATTCTAATTTGATTTTCAATGGGCCCCTTGAACCCATTGGGCAATTGCGTGATGCAAGTAATGGATCCCTTCTCTGCAGGGACAACTCCGAAACGCTCTTTGTCTACAAGCCGGTTTCTGGTGAGCGACCACTTTGGGACTTCCCAGACAATACCCTGTGCCAACGCGAAGTTGCCGCTGCAAACCTTGATTCACTTTTAGGTTGGGGATTGGTTCCGCCCACGAGTTGGGTTGATCAAGGCCCAGCAGGTCCGGGAATGGTACAAAAATGGATTACGGAAGTGGACGAATTACGTCCGGTGAATATTTTCGACACCCACGGTGTACCGAAGGGTTGGCTTTCGATTTTGCAGGCCGTGGATCAAAGAGGCACGCCCGTGACTCTGGCACATGATGCGAGTGAATCACTTGCACGGATGGCACTTTTTGATGCAGTTGTGAACAACGCGGATCGTAAGGCTGGCCATGTCCTCTCCGATGAACATGGACGCATCTTCGCGATTGATCATGGTGTTTGTTTCAATGAGGAACCTAAGTTGCGTACCGTGCTGTGGGGCTGGGTCGATCAGCAGATTTCCCAGAGCCTCCTTGCTGATCTCGCGAATCTGCAGGTTGCGCTGGGTGATTTCCATCAACAGATAGACCCATTTTTATCTCTCGCTGAGGCCGGTGAACTGCGCGGCAGAGTCGAAGAGTTGCTCCGATCCGGCGTCTTTCCCCGACCGAGCGCCGATTGGCCGGCAATTCCGTGGCCGGTGTTTTAGTGGGAGTTAATTCGTTCGATAGGCTCGCAGTGTGCACAGTTGGTCTGAACCGGTAAACCCAAAACTCCCAGGAGTAGGTCGTGATTTGCGGCTATTTGATTCGGCTACCCGAACAATTCGACCCACGGCACCTGGTGAGATTGCAAAAATGTATGTCTGCGGCATTACTCCATATGATGCAACCCACATGGGTCACGCGAACACCTTTGTGGCATTCGACCTCCTGGTTAGAGCCTGGCTTGATTCTGGTATCTCGGTGGAATACGTTCAAAATGTCACCGATATTGACGAGCCGCTATTGGAGCGCGCTGTTGCAACCGGTCAGGATTGGCGTGAGATTGCCGACCGTGAGACCACGCTTTTCCGTGAAGACATGCAGACCCTTGGGGTAATTCCGCCACAGCACTACATCGGCGCGGTTGAATCAATCCCGCTGGTGGCAGAACATGTCCGCAAGCTGCAGGGCGATGGGAAAACGTACGCTCTTGATGGTGACATTTATTTCAAGATTGCAGATTCACCATTGTTCGGATCGATATCGCATCTCACGCGTGAGCAGATGCTGAACATTTTTGGCGAACGCGGTGGTGACCCCGATCGAGCTGGGAAACTTGATCCACTCGACCCGTTGCTCTGGAAGAACGAAAGGCCCGACGAACCCGCATGGAACACGGTTCTGGGGCACGGGCGCCCAGGCTGGCATATTGAATGCTCGACGATCGCACTGACGTATTTAGGCGAGCAGATTGACGTGCAGGGCGGGGGATCAGATTTAGTTTTTCCCCACCACGAAATGAGTGCAGCGCAAGCAGAGAGCATGACCGACCTTGAACCATTTGCACGTTTCTACGTCCACTCGGGAATGGTTTCCTGGCAGGGACATAAAATGTCGAAGTCTCGAGGGAATTTGGTTTTTGTGTCAACCCTGCGTCGCGACGGTGTGGACCCCGCTGCGATCAGACTCGCTTTGCTCGCGCATCACTATCGCAGTGATTGGTCATGGACCCCGCAAGGCTTAGCAGGCGCCCAGTCTCGGCTTGACCTTTGGCGCTGCGCAACCAGCCTACCAAGTTCACTAGCCGCGGAAAGCGTCCTGGATCGGGTCAGAGAAGTTATGTCCGACGACCTCAAGACTCCCAGCGCACTTGACGCAATTGATAACTGGGCCCGTGACTCACTTCACGCGGGTGGCTCAGATGCCGCGGCGCCCGCATTGGTCAAGGACTTTTGCGCGAGCATTTTAGGTGTTTACCTTTAGTCCTTCTTTTCTTCGTGCCCGCCAAAACCCTTACGCATTGCGCTAAGGATTTGGTTAGTAAAGTGGTCATTACCCTGGGATGCGAACCGGGAGTACAACGCCGAAGTGAGAACGGGTGCGGGGATTCCTTCCTCTATTGCCGCAATTGAGGTCCACCGGCCTTCACCTGAATCAGACACCCGTCCGGAAAATTCGGTGAGTTCGGGGCTCTGGGCTAAGGCTCTGGCGGTGAGGTCTAAAAGCCACGAGCCAATAACTGAACCCCTGCGCCACACTTCCGCGACCGCGGGGATGTCAATGTCGTATTGGTAGAACTCAGGTTGCGTAAGCGGCGCTGTTTCAGCGTCGTGATGTGCGCTTTCGGCACCTGCATTTGCATGTTTGAGAATATTCAATCCCTCGGCGTAAGCTGCCATGAGTGCGTACTCGATCCCGTTATGAACCATTTTGACGTAGTGGCCAGCACCGCTTGGTCCGCAATGCAACCATCCTCGCTCCGCAATCGATTCGGGCGCAGAGATATCGGTTCGCGGTTCAGTTTCGATGCCGGGGGCTAGCGCATCCCACAACGGCTCAAGTGCATTTACTTGTTCAATTGGCCCGCCGATCATCAGGCAATATCCACGATCAAGACCCCAAACACCCCCCGATGTGCCGACGTCAATAAATGAAATCCCTTGATTTACTAACTTCTGTGAGCGAGCGATGTCGTCACGGTAATACGAGTTGCCACCATCAATAATTGTGTCACCGGATGCGAGCAACTTTGCTAATTCGTCGACAACACTTTGGGTAGGTGGTCCAGCGGGAACCATGATCCAAACTGTCCGGGGGGCTGGCAAAGCCTCTACCAACTCTGCGAGTGAATTGACTCCGCGAACGCCAAGTTCAGTCAATGCCGAAACAAACTCAGCATTGCGATCAAAACCAACAACACTGTGACCTGCTGCTACCGCACGGCGACTGAGATTTGAGCCCATTCGGCCAAGCCCAACCATGCCTAAGTTCACATTTTGTCTTTGATCGGCCATGACGGCTCCTTATATTCTTGTGAAATACGTTCGACGGTGTACCCAGACTCTCGTGTGCAAGACTAGAACAGTGAACGATCCCACTTTGACCCCCGCATGGAAAACTCTCACGACACAAGGAGCCGACATCGCTCCGATCCGAGAACTCGTTGATCAAGATCGAAGTGAGTTGCGCAATAATCTGGGTGAGATAGAAGTTGATTTCAGCCGTCAAAGAGTTGATTCGTCGGTGTGGCAAACCCTAAAAGAACTGGTTGAAGAGTGTGAAGTTTCACAATGGCGTGACCATATGTTCGCGGGGGTTCATATCAATATGACGGAAGACCGAGCTGTACTGCATACAACTTTAAGGCTTCCACGGGATTCCCAACTTGTAGTTGACGGGGTTAACATCGCGAGCGAAGTGCACGCGGTACTTGATCGGATGGGTGTTGTGGCAGAGCAAGTGCGCAATGGAACTTGGCAAGGTTCCACAGACAAGCGCATTGAATCGGTAGTCAATATTGGGATTGGTGGTTCTGATCTTGGACCAGCAATGGCGTATCGCGCGTTACTTGCCTACAGCGATCCGAGCATTGCCCTCCATTTCGTTTCTAATGTGGACCCGACGGACCTCATGGAGACCCTCAAACTGTGTGACCCCGAAACCACACTATTCATCATTGCCTCGAAGACATTTACCACTGCGGAAACAATGTCGAATGCACACCAGGCACGTGACTGGGTTCGAAGTGCCGTGACGACAGAAGATCCTGATTCGGTTGTTGCTCATCATTTTGTAGCACTGTCAACAAATGCACGAGAAGTTGCTGACTTTGGGATTGATACGGCGAATATGTTTGGATTCTGGGATTGGGTTGGCGGACGTTATTCCATGGATTCAGCGATTGGTTTGAGTACCATGATTGCAATTGGACCGGATCGGTTTCAAGAAATGCTCAATGGTTTTCATGCTGTTGATCTCAACTTCAAAAATGAACCCTGGGACACAAATATCGCCATGCAAATGGGTGCCCTTGCTGTTTGGAACCGAGATTTTCTCGGGATTGAAACCACGGCCGTTCTTCCGTATTCGCAATATCTGTCGCGATTCCCAGCCTATTTGCAACAACTCACCATGGAAAGCAATGGTAAAAGTGTTCGCGACAACGGTGAGAGTGTGAGTTACAGCACTGGGGCGATCTATTGGGGTGAGCCAGGGACCAATGGCCAACACAGCTTCTATCAATTACTGCACCAAGGAACAAGTGTCGTCGCATGCGACATCATTGTTGTTGCGCGGGCACATCAGGACTTAGACGCTTCGCAAGACGTATTGGTCGCGAATGCATTCGCGCAGGCATCCGTTCTTTCACTTGGTATCAATGCTCACCAAATCGCCGAAAGTGGAGTATCGGCGGAGTTGGTTCCCCATAAGGTCATGCCCGGTAACCGACCAGTGACCGTAATCATGTGTCCAGAACTGACGCCACATGCACTTGGCATGCTTGTCGCTCTATACGAACATTCCGTTTTTGTACAAGGGGCCATCTGGGGAATCAATTCATTTGATCAATGGGGAGTGGAACTTGGCAAGAAGGTCGCAACTGGGATTAGCGAGACCTTTACACATCCAGTATTGATCCGCAATTTTGATTCCAGCACCGGCCACTCGATCAAGCGTTACTTGGAATTACGTGACGGGGGCTAGCTCTCACGCCTGCGTAAGTAGCGCTCGAACTCCTTAGCAATTGCCTCTCCTGATGCTTCCGGCAATTCTGTAGTGTCTTGTTCTTCCTCAAGTTGGGCAACGTAGTCGGCGATTTCTTCGTCTTCTTGGGCGAGTTCATTGACACCGGCTTCCCATGCTCGGGCGTCTTCGGTTAAATCACCTAGGGGGATGGGTAGATCAAGTAAGTCTTCAATCTTTGCAATCAATGCCAGTGTTGCCTTGGGGCACGGGGATTGGCCAACGTAATGGGGGACTGACGCCCACAAGGACAAATTGGGAATACCAAATTGATCACACGCTGCGGCGATTGCGCCAACGATTCCAGTGGGACCTTCATAGGTGGACTTCTGAAGATTAAGGTCACTGATGAGTTGAGGATCACTTGACGTTGCGAATATGGGCACGGGCCGGGTGTGAGGATTGTCGGAGAGGAGTGCGCCTAGGGTGAGCACAAGTCCAGTATCCAGTTCAGCGGCGAGCCCAAGTATTTCCCGGATGAACTGCGGCCATTTCATATTGGGTTCTATCCCAGAAACCAAGACAACATCACGCTTGAGCTCAGGAACATGGGCTGTGAAAACTCGAGTACCCGGCCAGATTATTCCGCGATCACCGGAATCGCTCACATACATGTGTGGCCTATTCACCTGATAGTCGTAATACTCCTCAGGATCAAGTTCAAGCAGCAACTCAGCGTTCCACGTATTGCGCAAGTGACTGATAACACCGGAAGCACTTTCCGCAGCGTCATTCCAACCCTCAAATGCACACAACATGATCGGGTTATTCAATACCGGAAGTTCGTCAAACTCGATCACATCAACCCGCCCTTCAAGTCATTTCCTTGCGTCCTTGCTGCATGTGAGATCAACTGGGCCATCCGATCTGGCCAATACAGTGGAACGTCATGTACTGCACCGTACCAATGCTGCAGGGCAATGTTCATTTTTCCCCGAACTTTCACATCAACTTCGTGCTTAGCCTGCCCCCAGTCATCGAGTAAATCAGCCCCAGCAGGTGTATCTGGGTCGGCAGCGATGAGGACCCAGGTAGGCACGGCGAGCCGGTCAAGGTCTGAATCTGGGTTGTAATCAAAGAATGCTTCCAGCACCGCCATCTGCCGATCAAAACCGATAGTTGTAACCACACCACCATGAGGAGCGGTGACTCGTTCACCTCCTTACTCTCACATTAGGGTTACGTGTGACCAAACCCAAGGCGCTCTTGCTCGATCTTGATGGAACATTGCTCGAATCCGAGCGGCTCTGGTTGATCGCGGAACAAGGGGTCATGGAGCGTTATGGCTACGCGTGGACCGCAGAAGATCAACATCATTGTCTGGGTGGCCCACTTGAGCGAGTAGCCGACTACATGGAACTGAAAATAAATGGTGACCAACGTTCGCTGATCATCGGTCATGAATTGTTAAGCGAGGTCGCGCATCTATTTGAGTCGGAGCCATTGGAATGGCGGCCAGGGGCACAAATGCTCGTTGCACAAGCACACGAACTCCAGATTCCAACCGTGATTGTTACCGCGTCCTGGCGTGAGCTTCTTGACACGGTGATGGCGCGCATGAGCGAGAGTGTTGGAAAATTCACCGTCTCGATTGCAGGTGATGAAGTAGAGAATTCAAAGCCACACCCTGAGCCCTATCTCACCGCCGCTGCAAGTGTTGGAGTTCTCATCGGGGAGTGTCTTGCGATTGAGGATTCTCCCACCGGGACACTTTCTGCGGTGCGGGCCGGTGCGAAAGTGATTGCGATTGAGCACATGGCGCCCATTAATGTTGCGGGTGCAATCGTGTTACAAACACTTGTTGGTCAAGACGTCGAATCACTCTGGAAGCTTTTTAACAACTGACTCCAGGGCAGTCTTGAGGGAATCTTCGACGAGTGAACTGCCGGACGTCCACGTGCTTGGATCCGGTAGCGGTGGGGGAGTTCCACCGAACTCAGGGCACAAAGGCTTAAAAGAACACCAGCCGCAAAGTTTGGAAGGTGTCGGGGGAAAGGACCGCTGTTGGGCACTGTGAGCAATAGAACTGCGAAGTGCGAGGATCTTGCGTTCGGTGCTCAGCAAATCGCTCTCGCAGGGTTCGTATCTCAAGAATTGCCCATTGCCCAAGTACATGAGTTGCAGCATGCGTGGCAACTCGCCATAAATCCGCCACCACGCGAGAGCATAAAAGCGCATTTGGAACATAGCCTTGTCCGAGTACCGAGGCGAAGGCGCTTTCCCGCTCTTGTAGTCGACAATTCGAATATCACCGGCTGCAGTTCGGTCTACGCGGTCAATAAATCCCCGGATGGAGAAGCCCTCATCAACCTCCACACTCAC
>JBDNFH010000100.1:0-25943 GCA_041689915.1 Candidatus Nanopelagicales bacterium
ACCCCCCATTTCCCCCCCCCCCCCCCCCGCAATGTACGTGGGCCCGTGCTGAAGAAGATATTTGCTGGCATCACAACACTGCTGCTGGCCATCGGATTGATGTCGGTTGCCTCACCGGCATACGCCAAAACCGTGCCGGGGGCACCCACGGGTGTGAGCGCCACCGCCGGTAATAAGCAGGCTTCCGTGTCATGGACGGCGCCAGCCAGTGAGCATGATTCGGACATCACCTCGTACACGGTCACCTCCACGCCTGGTGGGCTGACGGGCACCTCGGTTGGGGCGGCAACCACGGCCATAGTGACTGGGTTGACGAACGGCACTTCTTACACGTTCACCGTCACCGCGACCAACGAGAAGGGCCCTTCGACGGCCTCGACGGCCTCGACCGCGATCACCCCGTCCACCGTGCCCGGGGCGCCCACGGGTGTGCGTGCCACCGCAGGTAATAAGCAGGCTTCAGTGTCATGGACTGCGCCGGCCAGTAACGGTGGTTCGACCATCACCTCGTACACGGTCACCTCCAGCCCTGGCAGCCTGACGGCCACGACAGCTGGGACTTCTGCCACGATAACCGGTCTGACCAACGGCACCGCCTACACATTCACCGTCACCGCGACCAATGCGGCCGGTACCTCGACGGCCTCGGGAAGTTCAGCTGCAGTAAGACCAACCACTGGATCTGCTGCGCCGGCCCCGTCCACTCCCTCGACCCCGTCCACCTCAACCGCTGTTACTCTGCCCATTACGGCCCCGTCCATTCCGGCCGATATTGTCGTCGAGACTCGGAGGGCACCTGCCATCCCGGCGACTTTCCTCCCGTCGCCACCGCCGGCGGGTGGAGCCAACGTCCTGCTCGGAGGTAGGAGCATGACATTTGAGGTCACGGCGAACCAACGGGAGGGCAACGTACAGATCTCCGGGGGCGACACCCAGATCAGCCTTAGTGCGCAGTCCCCCACAGGAACAAAACTCCCGCTGGATTCCGATGGCACCGCTATCCTCAATGTCGGTGGCGTCGTCGCGTCAAGCGGTAGCGGTTTCCTACCAGGCTCTGCGGCCGATTTCTATCTCATGACCCGCGACACGGCCACCTTCTTCGGGAGCCTGGACGTGCTCGGTGATGGCACGTTCGAAGGAGCCGTCCCGATCCCTAGTGTCCTTGCACCTGGCACCTACACCCTGCAGGTGAACGGACTGGCGGAAGAAACCCATCTGCGTTCCCACGCAACAATCGTCCGCTGTATCTCCATCCTCGTCAGGGTCAAGGAGCCGGTCTCCAAGCCCGCCGTCAAGGGGAAGGCGGTGCGGGGGGTTGTCTACTTCGACGCGTACTCGGCCAAACTGACGAAGTCCGCGAAGCATAAGCTGGACGCCGTTGTCAAGCGGCTGCCAACCAAGTCGAACAACCTCGTTCGCGTCGTGGGCTTCGTCGGGCGGGGCGGTTCGATTGGCCACGTCAAAACGCTGTCGAAGAAACGAACAAAGTCCGTGAAACGCTACCTACGGTCAAAGGGAGTCCGCGGGAAGTACGTCCTGAAGGTCGGCGGCAACGCTTCCGGCGCCTCGTCGGCGCTGCGCGCGAAAATACAGATCATTCCCAACAAGGGGACATGACCGAACCCGTCCGTCTAGCGGATCAGATCCACGCTGTACACGTGGCAGGTAAGTGGTGGATTCGCCGCCGTCAACTACTGGTCCTCATCGCAGTTCAGTGCGACCCGTGCGCGTCACCCAACTCTGCGTACGTGTCGTGAAAGCCCGCCACCACCAACACCTTCACTGCCACACAACCTCGACAT
The DNA here is from genome assembly GCA_041689915.1 of Candidatus Nanopelagicales bacterium. Lineage (GTDB taxonomy): Bacteria > Actinomycetota > Actinomycetes > S36-B12 > S36-B12 > UBA4592. Next base: position 1,803 of record JBDNFH010000100.1, read on the forward strand.
CACCCACATCGATGCCGGGGGAGCCGGGTTTATGCGGTGACGGTCAACGAGCCGGCCATGTTGGGGTGGAAATCGCAGGTGAGCGGATAGGTCCCCGGCGTGCTGGGGGCCGTGAAGGTGGCTTGGCCGTTGCCCGGCACAGTGACGCCGAAGCCGCCGGCTGAGGACGTGGCGGTGTGGGCAGCTGAGTCCTCGTTCTTGACGGTTACCGTTTGATCGGCCTGGACAGTCAACGGGCTGAACGTGAATCCGGAAATCGTCAGGACCGCGCTGCCTGCCGACGGAGCAGGGCCCGAAGACGGGGACGATGCCGAAGGCACTGTTGAGACCGCGGGACTGCTGTAGCTACCGCCTGATGATCCGCACCCGGCCAACAGGAGTCCAAGTGAGGCGAGTGCGACGATGAATGCCCTCGAACTGAGTGATTGCATCATCCTAAAATAGTACGCCCATCGGTGATGGTTACCGAGTCTGCCCCGACATCACCCACATGGATGCCGGGAGAGCCAATTTTCTGTGGAGGTGGGGTGATGAGTGCGGGTGGTGCTGTATCAGGGCCTTCCGGTTTTCGCAGATGTGTACAGACTGACGTCCGAAACGATGGACGCCGAGATCTTGGCTGAAAGTTTGAGGCGCCACGAGGTGCTCACGAAAGCGCGCAGCCAAGAAAACCTAAGCAATCAGGCGTGCGTACATACGATCGTTTTGTGTACGGTGGCTATATGAAGTTTCTCTTTGACGTTTGGATGATTTTGGTAATCATTCAGGTGGTTACCGCGCCGGTGAGAAATACGATACCGAGAGTGACAGAGATCCCAAGAGCCATGGTGCTGCCCATCAGCAATGCGTGACTCCACGACCACCCGATGCACCGGGTCGCCGTGAAGGCGGCGATCGTGAACATCAGCGAGAGGGCGACGCCGACCACACTAAATCAAATCGCCACGCCGAAAACGCTCATCGTCACCCAAACCGACCCTGCCACCGTCAAACAACGCGACCCGTAACAGCAGGTCTCGGCCGTTAGTGCCGTGCGAGGATTGTCTCCAAGTCGGTGCCCACGGGAAGACTCCCGTATTCGTGTCGTCGGTCCTCTCCCATCCGTGCACTGATGAACGCCTCGGCGACTGCCGAGGAAGAGTGGCGGATAAGTAACGAACCCTGCAGCGCCAGTGCCATTTCTTCCACGAGACGCCGCGCTTGCAGTTGGGCCGTACCGGTGTCCGCCTCGCCAATGTCCCCGGCAAGCCGTACTGTTGTGGCGATGTGCGCATCCAGTACGGAGTTGCTTCCGTTGGCCAGTGAGACCTCATTGAAGAACGCGGTCACGCTTTCCGGAGAACGAGCCATGGCTCGCAGCACATCGAGTGCGATTACGTTGCCGGAACCCTCCCAAATCGCCATGACGGGCTGTTCCCGGTAACGGCGGGCAAGTGGGAATGTCTCCACGTACCCGTTTCCACCCAGGCACTCCATCGCCTCGTAGGCGTGTTGTGGGCCGCGTTTGCACACCCAGTACTTTGCGACAGCGGTCGCGAGGCGTCGGAAGTTCTTCTCCGTATCGCTCGCATCGTCGTCGTGGGCGCGGGCAAGTCGCAGGGCGGTCGCAGTGGCGGCTTCTGACTCGAGGGCGAGATCTGCCAGTACGGAGGTCATGGCGGGCTGGTCGACCAAGGGCGCGCCGAACGCCCTGCGGTGCTGCGCGTGCCACAGCGCCTCGGCGACCGCCTGGCGCATTCCGGCCGCGCTCCCGTACACGTTGTCAAGCCTCGTGCGCGCCACCATTTCGATGATCGTCCGCACCCCGGCACCAATCTCGCCGGTAACGTATCCAACAGTTCCTTCGAATTCGACTTCGGAGGACGCATTCGAATGGTTGCCGAGCTTGTCCTTCAGCCTCTGGATCCTGAACACATTGTGGGTGCCGTCCTCCATCACGCGGGGCACCAGAAAGCACGTTAACGCATCCGGGTTGGACTCCGTGGACACCTGCGCGAGAACGAAGAAGGCGTCACTCATCGGTGCGGAGAGGAACCACTTATGACCGGTGAGCGCATACTCGTTGCCTGTGCGGTGAACTGCCCGGGTGGTGTTGGCGCGCACATCCGAACCACCCTGCTTCTCGGTCATCCCCATGCCGAAGAGCGCACCGGGTTTGCTGGATGGCGCGGCCAGAGCGCCGTCGTAGCCTCGCGAGTACACGCGCGGTAGCCAGATTTCGGCAAGGTCGGGCTGCAACTGCAGGGTGGGCACGGCAGAATGCGTCATCGAGATGGGGCAGGCATGCCCTGGCTCGATCTGTGCGAAAAGCATGAACCCTGCCGCTCGTGCCACGTTCGCTCCGGGCTGTGGCTGCTCCCAGGCGCTCGTGTGTACGCCGTATGACACCGCCGAGCGGATGATCTCGTGATAGCTCGGGTCGTAGTGCACCTCGTCGACGCGGTTGCCATACGGGTCGAACGCGACGAGCTCCGGTTCGTTCGTGTCGGCGGCTTTCGACTTGGCCTGGAAATCGGCGGTGGCGACGTGGGCCCCAATCTGGGTCAATTCTTCGGAGGCCCATCCCGCGTCGTAATGTTGGACTCCCTCGACGAGCGGCGTGTTCGAGGTGAACTCGTTGACGTCCACGCGTGGCGGTGCCTGGTTGGCGACGGAGTGGGTGTTCATGATGATGCCTTTCCGGTGAGAACTGTTGCCAGTTTGGATGATCCTGCCGCGCGCAGGCACAGTGCAGTGATGTCGGCGATTACCTCGTCGCTGGATGCGGTGTCGCTCATGTGCAACGGAGAAAGCGGCCCAACGATCGCAGCGCCTGACAGTTCAGAGTTCTGCTGTGTCAGTTCTCCCGAGCGGATACCTCGATCGAGGATGTCAGCAACGAGGTCCGCGTATGCCTTGCGGTACTCCAGCCGCTCGACATCAATCACCCGGTCGACCGGTTCGAGCAACAGCGACCACGCTAGTTGGCGGCCCTTGATCGCGCGGTGCGCGAAACACAGGACCAAAGCCGCGATCTCGGCCGACGCCGCGTGCGGGGGAGGGTTGGCCTCCACGCCGGCACCGGCCTCCGCGGTTATCCGAGCATCATGCACCGCCGTTCGCACGGCCGCCAACTCGACGTCGGCGGCACACCTTGCTGGCCGCTGTGGCCTCCGTGGGCTGATAGGGCATGGCCGCTCCATCCGGTTAGGGGGGTTCCATTAAGAAGTGAACCATCATTCACTTGTACGAGCAACACTACTCACGATTCGAACGTCGGGAGTACCGTTGGATGCAGTGACGCACGATGACGACGTTAGGAGACAACAGGCCACTCATCACGATGCTGGACAGTACTGTGCGCAAGTCCCCTGGAAAAGATGCGCTCGTTTATGGCGAAAAGCACATCCCCTATGAGCAGTTACAAGCCGCGTCCCGCCGGGCCGCTAGCGTCCTCCGCGATGCAGGAGTGAAACCCGGTGACCGTGTCGCGTTGATGACCTTCAACACGTCCTCCTTCGTCATCGCCGCGTTCGGGATCAGCTCCCAGATTCAGGCTTTGGCCCGGTCTTAGCCGGCGTTCCCGATGATGCCCGGCATGCCCGAGAAACGCACCCCTGACGACATCCGCAACGGGACAACGAGTGTGTTCGCTGCGCTCAACACCGCCGATGGCCCCGTCATCTCCAGCCTGCACCGGCGCCACCGATCCATTGAGTTCACGAAGTTCCTCACCAAAATCGACCACGAGGTTCCCGGCCACCTGGATGTCCACCTGGTGTGTGACAACTACGGCACCCACCAGACCCCGACGGTGAAGAAATGGCTCGCGAGCCATCCTCGGTTTCACATGCATTTCACGCCGACCTACTCCAGTTGGATCAACCAAGTCGAACGGTTCTTCGCCTACGTCACATCCGACCTGCTCCGGCCAAGCGACCACCGCAACGTCCAAACGCTAGAAGCCGACATCCGGGCCTGGGTCAAAAACTGGAAGACCGACCCCCAACCATTCATCTGGACAAAGACCGCTGACGAGATCCTCGAATCTCTCGCACGACTTCTAAAACGAACTAACGGCGCAGGGCACTAGTGCCGAGCTCAAGGCGTCAGACGAAGCTGACGACACACACAAGCGATACGCTGCCCGCGATGAACGTCGCCCCAGCGGACAGAACCAGAGCCCTTGTTGGTACGGGCCACAGTTCTTTTACAGCAATGCCTGCCCCAAGGCCGAACATCCCAGCTGCGAGCAGGAGTGCGGTGATTACGTCCGTTACCCGAAGTACCGACGACGGAATCAGGCCTGTGGTGGCAAGGAGAACCGCAACTAGGAAGGCCACGACGAACCACGGTACCGGTGACGCTGAGCGCTGTGTTTTGTCCCTTGACCGGCCTGCGAAGGCGACGATAGGTGCAAGCATGAGGACGCGGCCGAGCTTTATGATTGTCGCCGGGGCGATAGCTGCGGATCCGATGACGGAGGCTGCCGCGACAACCTGGGCCACTTCGTGAATACTCGCTCCGGCCCAGATCGCGGCCTGCTGGGTTGATAGGCCCAGTGCTTGTGAACTTGCAGGGATTATCACAATCATCGCGCTTCCGAAAAGTGTAACGAGCGCGAGGGCGAGGCCCACGTCCCGGCGATGTGGTTGCACAACGTCTTGAATCGCCGCGATTGCCGCTGCACCGCAGATCGCGAATCCTCCAGCTATGAGTTGCACCAGGCCACTATCGAGTTTCAGCAGCCGACCAAGCCAGCGTGTCCCGAAGTAGGTCGCGAGGACCGTGGACAAAATGACCACGAGGCCCGGTATGCCAAGCCCCATGAGATCTCCAAGTGACAACTTCAGCCCTATCATCGCGACGCCAAGTCGGAGCATCAGTTTCACGCCGCTGCCGGTAGGTCGGAGGCGCCTGGCAACACGCACGGGGCTGTTTGCGACGGCGGCACCGAGGATGATCGCCCACAGAAGTGGTCCGATCAACGGCATGAGGCCACTTAACCCGAGTGAGAGCGCGGCGGCGCCCAGCGGCGTCGCAATGGTCAAAGCCCGGGCTGGCCGGGCTTCTGCTTCCACGTTGGGATCCTCCCACAGCGATGTTTGGGAGGGAACCCAGAGACTGCACACAACGCCATAGGCCCTGACTATGGCCGTCCTTCCGGAACTCGAAATTGAATCGCTCCGATTGCTCGTGTGGATTGCGGAACTGTGCAGTATCGGTGCGGCAGCCTGCCGGCGGGCGAGCAGTTGCTCGGAATCGGAGTTGGCATTTGGCACGGGCGAAGTCGAGTGCAGGGACAAACGCTCTGAAGGAAGGCCCGACCCGAGTTGCCCGGTTAAGTCTGGAGAGCCCGCATGGGGCGCCGCGGAGTCTCGGCCGCAGTGAGCCTGATCGGGAGTTAGCGAATCTGGGGCAGTGCGAGATGCATGAGACCGCTGTGCGATCCCAGGGCGACCTTCACACGGCCACACCCTCCGGACTGGGTCGATTCTGAACGGATCCCATCGTTGCTTACGAGCGCCAGCGCTCGTGCTCTCGCCTGTTCAGCGCCGACTGGAAGTCGACCCCTTGGCGAAGAATCTGCCGGTTCTGGAGTCGTCGCAACTCGGGACCCTGAAGGGGTGGTGTGGCGGGGCAACGAGCCAGTCATTGATACCGATCGCCGCTTTAAGCCCTAGACCAACTCGTCATCGAACTGCTGGTTAGCGACTTATTGCACCATTCCTGCTTATGTTGGTCATACCTCCTGACGGGGTTTGTCCACAGCCTGATCTTTGGTGTTGAGAAGTGGCGTGAGCGCTAGCAGAATCGGCTCATGGCCGTCTTCAGCTCCATTGTGTCTTTCGCTACGTGGACCTGGTTTGTTGTGACCGCGTTGATGCTGTCCAAAGTTGATTTTCGCGAACATCGGCTCCCCAATACACTGGTTTTTACCGCTTATCTTGGTGGCTTGTTCGGATTTGCACTCGTAGCGCACGCACAAGACGATTTTGGTTTGCTGCTGAATGCAATTGCGGGATCTTTGATCGCTTCCTTGGCTTATCTAGTCATTCACATACTCGGTGGGATGGGAATGGGTGACGTCAAATATGCCGCCGTTGTCGGACTGTATCTGGGATCCCTTGGCTGGGCCTATCTCTACGTTGGATCCCTTATCTCATTTGCCTTCGCTGCATTGTGGGCATTGCCGCACATGTTGAGTAAACGAAAGACCCGCAATGTGCCATTTGGCCCATTTATGGCTTTGGGAGTTGTCGTAGCTGGAATTATCGCCATAGGTGTGAGCGCGGGGGCATAGTTTGGATCTGACAGTATTACGCCATGGTGTCGCGACTGCGTTGGTTAACCGCTGGTGAGTCGCATGGACCCGCACTCACGGCGATCATTGAGGGGTTACCCGCCTCATTTCACGTCACGATCGCTGACTTAGATCGAGATCTTGCCCGCCGCAGGCTCGGAACAGGCCGTGGAGCTCGCATGAAATTTGAAAGAGACGACGCAAAATTTCTTGGTGGGGTTCGCCATGGTCAGACGCTCGGTGGGCCAATCGCAATTGAAATTGGTAACACCGAATGGCCCAAATGGGAAACCGTCATGAGTCCGGAGCCGGTTGATCAGGCGATCCTCAACGGGCTTGCACGTAATGCACCACTGACCAGGCCGCGTCCGGGGCACGCTGATTTGGCCGGGATGCAGAAATACGATTTCACCGATGCCAGGCCGATCTTGGAGCGCGCAAGTGCCCGTGAAACAGCGGCGAGGGTTGCCCTTGGTGCTGTTGCCCGGGCATTTCTTGAGCAGGCAGCGGGTATCACCCTGGTGAGTCATGTAGTGCGAATTGGTTCGGTGGCTTACACGGGCACGGCTCCCACACCTGACCAAATGGATGTCATTGATGCCAGCCCGGTTCGTTGCGTTGATCCTCGGGTGAGTTCATTGATGGAAGAGGAAATCGGCGCGGCCCACCGTGATGGTGACACCCTGGGCGGAGTAGTCGAGGTGGTAGCCGTTGGACTTCCGCCTGGATTGGGAAGTCACACTCATTGGGATCGCCGGCTTGACTCGAAGTTGGCGGCGGCGCTCATGGGAATTCAAGCGATTAAAGGTGTTGAAGTTGGTGACGGCTTTGATCTAGCTGCTATCCGTGGATCACTTGCCCAAGACGAAATTTTTGCTCAAGGTGACCAGGTCCGTCGCAGTTCAGGAAAGTCCGGCGGCACCGAAGGCGGCATGAGCACGGGAGAAATGCTGCGAGTGCGTGCCGCAATGAAACCAATTTCAACAATTCCCAAAGCATTGCAAACAATTGATACGGCCACGGGTGAAGCAGCGGTAGCCATTAATCAACGTTCCGACGTCTGTGCGGTCCCCGCGGCTGGAATAGTCGCGGAGGCAATGGTGGCCCTCGTGCTCGCCGAAGCAATTCTTGACAAGTTTGGTGGAGACTCGCTGGGTGAGTGTCAACGCAATATTGCGAGCTACCTGGAAAACCTCGCGATCAAAATAGCACCTGTGGCACATTAGGTTTTCGATGACTCCACGGGCAATTCTCATTGGTGCACCAGGTGCAGGAAAAACCACTGTTGGTGAAATTCTTGCGAGCAATCTCGGTTGTGCTTTTGCGGATTCAGATCGACTGGTTGAAGTCGAACACGGTCAAAGCGTTTCTGAGATTTTTATCAATCAAGGTGAGGCCGTATTTCGCCAATGGGAGCGTGCGGCGATCACTAAGGGACTTGAAAGCTTTGAAGGAGTCCTGTCTTTAGGTGGTGGCGCCGTGATGGATGCGAACACCGCTAAAGAACTACAAGAAAGTGGTGCGCCAATATTTTGGCTCGAGGTGAGTAGTTCGGTTGCATTTCGCCGAGTTGGACTTTCGGTGCGTAGGCAGCTACTCATCGGCAACGTGCGGGCAAACCTCGAGGCTCTACTCGAAACTCGCACTCCTGTCTATGCAGGATTGGCCACACATCGAATTGATGCAAGTTTTCTCGATGCCCAGGAACTGGCGCACCAGATTGCTGGCCAACTCACGAATGGTGTCGCATGAAACGTATTACCGTCAAAGCGGAACATAATTACGACATTCGCATTGGTCGTGGGCTGCTCGGTGAATTAAATGAGGCTGTATCTACTGCAACTCGAGTTGCAATCATTTACCCGATCGCATTGCGGGTGAGCGCTGAATCCCTTCACCTTGAATTGGAAGGATCAGGTAGGCGGGCAATCCTCATGGAGGTACCCGAAGCTGAAGATTCCAAGACGGCAGCAGTGCTTGAATACTGCTGGAATGCATTAGGAGCGTCCGGGTTCACCCGCTCGGACATGATTATTGGGTTAGGTGGGGGAGCCACAACCGATCTTGCCGGGTTTGTCGCCGCAACCTGGTTGCGTGGAATTGCTTGGATCGCAGTACCAACCACGCTACTCGGCATGGTCGACGCTTCCGTTGGTGGGAAAACGGGAATCAACACTGATGCTGGAAAGAATCTGGTGGGCGCATTCCACAGTCCGAGTTTGGTGCTCATTGATGTTAACTCATTAAGTTCACTCCCGGAAAACGACTTGCGCACGGGGCTCGCCGAAGTTGCGAAGGTCGGGCTAACCAGTGATCCCAGCATTTTAGAAACGATTTTGACCCAGCGCGAAAATTCATTTGACCCACAGCAGGAGATTGTGACTTCGCTGATTGAACGTGCGATTGCCGTTAAGGCCGCCGTGGTCTCGGGTGACTTCACCGAGCAGGGTGGGCCCGACCTGGGTCGGGAAGTACTCAACTACGGGCACACATTCGCACATGCTGTGGAGAAGTTCGAGAACTACCGTTGGCGCCACGGTGCGGCGGTGTCCGTTGGCATCATTTTTGCCGCCGAGTTAGCCAATATTGCCGGCCGATTGTCCGATACTGACCTTCAAGTTCACCGAGATGTTTTAGAAGTCATTGGGCTCCCCACCACGTATCCGGCGGGACGCTGGGATTCGCTGCTTTCGACCATGAAGGTGGACAAGAAAGCCCGCGGTGACCTTCTACGTTTTGTGGTCCTTGACGGTATTGGAAAGCCGGCAATCATGCAAGGACCAGATCCTTCGCTACTTTTTTCTGCTTACAGCAACCTGTCCTAGACAATTGATGCAAAAGAATCGCTAGAGTTTCCCTATGACGCACCGGGTTCTGATCATCAATGGCCCGAATCTGAATCGGTTGGGTAGCCGAGAGCCTGAGATTTACGGAACCCTCAGTTATTCAGACCTTGAACAGGCGGTCATGCAAAAAGCGCTGGAACTAGGATTGGAAGTGGAAATTCGCCAAAGCAATAGCGAGAGCGAAATTATCGACTGGTTGCATGTTGCCGCCGATTCACAATTGCCAGTGATCATGAACCCGGCAGCATTCACTCATTACTCCTATGCAATTGCAGACGCATGCGCAATGTTGAGCGCACCGTTAATAGAGGTGCACATTAGTAATCCGGGTGCACGTGAGGAGTTCCGGCAGCATTCGGTTATTACACCGACAGCAACCGGTGTGATTGCAGGTTTTGGTGTGGATTCGTACCTATTAGCCCTGCATGCGCTCTCGCGACTATTGTTGTTCAAGGCGTAGAGCGAGCGCGGTAACTACCCGAGTTGCCGTAATAGAGATAGGGCACCTCCGTGGCAACGAGCAACGACTTAAAAAACGGCATGGTACTCAATATTGACGGACAACTGTGGACCGTAATCGACTTCCAACACGTAAAGCCAGGCAAGGGCGGGGCCTTCGTGCGGAGCAAGTTGAAAAACGTGCTCAGTGGCAAGGTGGTTGACCGTACATTTAATGCTGGTGTCAAAATGGAGACAGCATCCGTTGATCGTCGAGATATGCAATACCTCTACCGCGACGGCGACGATTGGGTTTTCATGGACAACATCTCCTTCGAACAATTCCCAGTACCTGATACAGTCGTAGGGGAAAATTCAAAGTACCTCATGGAGAACCAAGCCGCACAAGTCGCGATCTATGAAGGCAATCCGATCATCGTTGATTTACCAGCATCCGTTGAAATCATGCTCACCTACACCGAACCAGGCTTGCAGGGCGACCGATCAAGTGGTGGCACAAAGCCAGCAACGTTGGAAACTGGCGCGCAGATTCAAGTCCCTTTGTTTATTGATTCAAACACCAAGGTCAAGGTGGATACACGCGATGGTTCTTATCTTGGTCGCGTGAACGACTAATGTCAGCCCGCGGGAAAGCCCGCAAGCGCGCTCTGGACATTATTTTCGAAGCGGAATCAAAAGCAGTCCCGATTCTCATGGTTTTAGGGGAACATGTTCGTCGACGCGAAAGCGACGGAGATCCCGATCTCAATCCCTACGCCGTTGAATTAGTTAATTTGATTGCATCCCACCAACCCCAGATTGACGCAGAAATAACTGCGAATTCACAGGGCTGGAGCCTTGAACGCATGCCGGACGTAGACCGAGCAATTCTGCGACTATCAGTTGCAGAATTGCTGTTTATGTCTGAAACTCCGCATGCTGTTGTTGTAAGTCAAGCGGTCGAATTGGCCCAAAGCTTGTCAACGGACGATTCAGGTTCATTTGTGCACGGTGTGCTAGGAGCTGTTTCCCGGTCCCAAGATTCAGCAACCCAAGCCGGTTAAGTGGCAACCTCAGCGCGATCGTCAATCACGAACACAGGTCACTTGTTTCGGTGACGGTGCAACCACTTGTGCAACCTGCGAGTCCCAAAACTATGACGAAGCCAACGGCGATTGAAGTGTGGATCTTACAAATGCCCACGCGAGCATTATGTGCCCCGGGTGGGATTCGAACCCACACTGGACGGTGTTTGAGACCGCTTCCTCTACCGGTTGGGATACCGGGGCTAGGGGGCATAACCATACCGATGCACAGATACGTCCTAGCCTTGCCCTATGCGCAACCAGGACTTACCCGAGACCGCGGATTCCATGCCGCCCCTGCGGGTACTGATCGCTGAAGATGAAACGTTAATTAGGCTCGATTTAGCGGAGACGCTGGCGGAACTCGGCATTGAAGTTGTGGGTGCGGTGGGCAATGGGCAGTTGGCCGTTGACTCGGCCCGAACATTAAGGCCGGACGTAGTCCTGATGGATATCTCAATGCCGGTTCGCGACGGAATCAGCGCAGCCTCTGAAATTATTTCGTCTGAAATAGCTCCGGTCGTGCTCCTCAGCGCGTTTTCGCAGAGCAACCTGGTTGCCAGTGCCGCCGCCGCCGGGACCTTCGGTTACTTGGTTAAGCCCTTCACGGGCGTGGAAGTTCGTGCTGCACTTATTCTGGCCCACGCGCGTTGGCGAGACTTTGTGGGCTTGAATGCAGAGTTGGAGCGCTTGCGGTCTCGGCGTCATGCGTCAGAGGTGGTTGACCGAGCCAAGGGAGCGCTTCAGGAATCCGGGATGAGCGAGGAAGAAGCTTTTGCGCTGTTAAGAAAATCAGCCATGGATCATCGGCTAACAATTGCTGAAGCCGCTGCCAAAATCCTCGGTTAAATTACTGAAACGCTCGTGTAATGAGTAACAAGTGCGTTACAGAGGTCACATTCCTATTACGAAGTGGTAAAGACTTGCCAAGGGGCTTTGATTAGGAAGGTCATTGGGCCTAGTCTGCTCATTGGGTCAGGCAACTGGGCCTAGAAACAGTGAAGGCGCTCGCCCTCACTTTCGTTTAAACAAGGAGAACGCATGAAGCGCACTATGGTCTTAAAGACCGTGGCTATTCTGGGTGCGGCATCACTCGCTCTCGCTGCTTGTAGCAGCGACAGCGGCGATACCGCGGCCAGCGCAACCGCAGAAGAAACCTCAGCCGAAGCAACGGCCGAAGAAACGGCCGAAGAAACGGCTGCAACCGAGTGCACAAGCCCATCGTTGGTTTTGGGAACATTGCTCCCAGCCACAGGTGACCTTGCATTCCTCGGCCCACCAGAGTTCGCTGGCGTTGAACTGGCTCTTGAAGAGATCAACGCTGCAGGCGGCGTTCTCGGCACGCCAGTTACCTACATTGAGGGTGACTCAGGCGACACGACCACAGATATTGCCAGCCAGACCGTTGATTCCCAGCTTGCACAGGGCGTTAACGCGATCATTGGCGCTGCATCATCCGGTGTGTCATTGACCGTTATTGACAAGATCACGTCCAATGGTGTCGTTCAGTTCTCGCCAGCCAACACGGCTCCAGCACTGACCACCTACGCGGACAACGGACTCTACTTCCGCAACTCGCCGTCTGACGTGCTTCAGGGCGCCGTTTTGGCTGCTGCAGCAATCGACGCAGGAATCACCAACATGGCTGTTATTGCTCGCCAGGATCCATACGGTGAAGGACTTGCAGCTGCAGCGGTGAAGGACTTCACAGCTGCCGGCGGAACCGTTGTCGGTGGCAAGGAAATCCTCTACGATCCAGCCGCCCCTTCCTTCGAAGCAGAAGTTGCTGAAATTAAGGCTGGCGCCCCAGAAGCCGTTGTGGTTGTTGGCTTTGAAGAGACCGTCAAGCTTGTTCAGGAAATGATCAAGCAGGGTGTTGGCCCAGCTGATGTTCAGTTGTACTTGGTGGATGGAAACCTTTCGACCCAAGCATTTGCTGACTTCCCGAAAGGCACAATGACCGGCACCGTCGGTACCGTTCCTTCAGGTTCAGTGGATCTGAGCGCATTCAATGATCGCATGCTTGCATTTGATCCGGCTTTGACCGACTACACCTACGGACCACAGTCCTATGACGCAAGCATGGTTATCGCCCTGGCTGCACAACAGGCTGGTTGTGCCGACGGTGTTGCAATCGCAGCAGCCCTACCTGATGTCGCCGGTAACGGTGGCACTGAGTGCTCCACGTACGCCGATTGCGTTGCACTGATTGATGCAGGCACCGACATCGACTACATGGGCGTCACCGGAGGCGTTGACTTCAACGAATTTGGCGACCTTCTTGAGGGCACCATCTCCATCAATAAGTACACCTCAAATACTGAGTTCAGCGAAATCGGCTCAGTAACAGCAGTAGTTCCACTGCCGTAATAGTGACTCGCTAGCAGTAGCAACTGTGGCCTCGCACCCAATAGGGTGCGAGGCCACAGTGTTGACTAGGCGGGAACACGCACGGTGTATCAAAAAATTGTGGACCAACTCGCAATGAGGGTCGGTCCACAATGCTCTATGGAAAAATTCTCTTTGGGGAGATTTACGCCTTGGCGAGAGTCCCTAGATAAAGCTCAATGACCTTTGGATCGTTAGCGAGGTCCGCTCCAGTGCCAGTGTAGGCATTCTGACCTTGATCCATTACGTAGCCACGGTCTACGATTTGCAGGCACCGGGAGGCGTTTTGCTCAACGATAATCACGGTAACGCCGGTTTGGTTGATTTCCCTTACCCGAATGAATACTTCATCTTGTAGAGCCGGGCTTAGGCCCGCGCTGGGCTCATCAAGCAGTAGAACGCTAGGAGCCATCATGAGAGCCCGTCCCATGGCGACCATTTGGCGCTCGCCGCCAGAAAGGGAGCCCGCGCGCTGCTTGCGCCGCTCACCAAGGGTGGGGAATAGGTCAACAACCGCGTCAAATCGCTCTGGAAAGGACTTGGGATCCTGGTAGGAGCCCATCTCCAGGTTTTCTTCGATAGTGAGGGAAGGAAACACGTTGTTGTTTTGGGGCACAAATCCAACACCTCGGCGAACAAGTTGATCCGCGCGCAGGTTGGTGATGTCTTCGCTCCGCAGGGTTACCGAGCCAGAATTGATGTGAACAAGGCCGAAAAGAGCCTTGAGCAATGTTGACTTTCCGGCACCATTAGGTCCAATAATTCCGACGAGTTCCCCTTCATGGGCGTACAGGTCGGCTTCATTGAGAATATTTACGCCCGGGAAATATCCGGCGATGAGTTTGTCAGCTCGGATGATCGCGCCGACGGACTGCGCGTCGTGAATCTGTGCGGGAGTGGCAGGTGACGCGTGTGAGCGCTGTGAGGCGTTTACATCAATCTCAGATTCAAACTCGCGGGCGCCGTCGGGACGCTCCTTGGGGGGCAGGTCGCTGGGTTCGCTATTAGTCATGCGGTTCCTCCTTGGGAATCAGGCGTGCGGGATGTACCGTCGTCTGTGAGCGCGCTTCCGTGGCGTGAGCCTAGGTATGCCTCAATTACCAGCGGATCCTTCATCACTACATCAGGTGGACCCTCGGCAATGATCTGGCCTTGGGCCATCACGATTACCCAGTCACTGATGTCGTGCACCATGTCCATGTCGTGTTCAACGAAAAGGACGGTTGTTCCTTCTTCCCGGATGTTTTTGATATGCCCGAGTAGGCTCTGCGTCAGGGCTGGATTAACACCGGCCATTGGTTCGTCGAGCATCACTATTTCCGGGCCAACCATGAGGGCGCGAGCCATTTCGAGTAATTTGCGTTGGCCTCCCGAGAGGGACCCGGCGAAATCGTGGATTTTGGCGTCCAGGGTGAACCGGGCAAGGAGTTCCATGGCTCGCGCCGTATTTGCGCGTTCCTGGGCCTTCCAGGTAAAAGGCAGCAGAGCGTTATATACCCGCTCACCACTTTGACCGCTGGCACCAAGGAGCATGTTGTCCATGACGGTCATCCGAGACAGGGCTTTAGTCAGCTGGAAGGTACGTACCATCCCCATCCTCGCCAGACGGTAAGGAGCAGTGCCCGCTACAGATTTCTTGTTAAATGTCCATTCTCCGGTATTGGGCTTGTCAAAACCAGTTAACAGGTTGAACAGCGTGGTTTTACCCGCTCCATTGGGACCAATCAGTGCGGTGATCGCGCCACGCTGGATTTCAACGTGGGTGACGTCGACGGCTTTAAGGCCACCGAATTGGCGACTGACGTGGTCAGCAACCAAGATGGGGTCTGGCTTAGGTGAACCTGGTACCCGAGCCACATCGTGCAAGGCAACTACGGCAGCGGCGTGTCCGACCGCCATCTGTTCAGTATTAGCGGGCATCGAGGGCCAACTCCCTTCGGTCGCCAAATATTCCTTGAGGTCGGAAGATCATGAGCAACATCAATCCAAGCCCCATCAGCATAAACCGGATTGAGCCAACATCAGTTGGGGTGAGGAAGTCGATGTACCCATTGTTGATCAAGGAGCTCAAAACCTCCCCGAATCCGGCGAGCAGGAACCAAAAAATAATTGTTCCGACAATGGGGCCAAATACCCGGGCGGCACCTCCCAGTAGCAGGATCGTGAATACGAAGAAGGTGAAATCTGGTTGGAATGTGTCCGGCTGTACTGACTGCTTGGCAACCGCCCACAGGATACCGCCGAAGGCGGCAATGCCACCACCAATCACGAGCGCCTGCAATTTGTAGACAAACACGTTCTTGCCCAAAGAGACTACTGCGTCTTCGTCCTCGCGGATTCCCTTGACCACGCGACCCCATGGGCTCCGGACGAGGCCCCATACGAGCAGGGTGAAAAGTAGGGCCAGGCCCCAACCAACGATTACCACCCAGAGGTCTTGGCGGCTCCAACTGAGGATGGGTAGGGTGAAGTCGGCCGGCAGGGGATTGAGGTCGTGAAAATCTTGACCCAATTTTCCATTAAGCCCCTGTGCCCCGCCCAAAACGTCTTTGAAAGCAATTGATCGCACCAGCAGTCGCAGTAATTCACTAGCGGCGATAGTCACGATTGCCAGGTAGTCCGCGCGCAATCGAAGAGTCGGGATTCCCAATATTAGAGCCAATAACGTTGAGACGACCATGCCAACAATAATTGCCAGCCAGAGGCTCAAATCGAAGGTGAGGACAATCACGCCGACGGCGTAAGCGCCGGCCGCAACGAATGCCACCTGGCCGAAGTTAAGTAGTCCCGTGTAACCGAACTGGACGTTGAGGCCAATTGCGGCAAACAGATAAATTAAAGCCGTTACGCCAACAGCTTGGGTGATGGTGAGAGTGAAAATTTGACCAAAATCCATGGAGATCAACCCACCCTTTCTTTTCGCCCAAGCAAACCTTGAGGCCGCACCATCAAAATCAGAATCATGAGGAATAGCGCGCCAACGGTTTTCATTTCAGTGGGGATAAACAGGGTGGTCATTTGTACGAAGATTCCGACAATCATGGCGCCCACAATCGCTCCATAAATAGTTCCCAGTCCACCCAAAATTATCGCGGCAAAGAGTACGAGCAGGATTCGCTGACCCATATTCCAGACGGTGTTTTGAGTCAAGCCGAGGTAGATGCCGGCGAAGGCGGCAAGCCCAGCGCCAATAATCCAAACCACTGAGATCACTCGCTCAACGTCAATTCCGGTTGCCGAAGCGAGCGCGGGGTTATCGGATACGGCACGGGTGGCTTTTCCAATGCGTGAGCGTTGCAACCAAGTCGCCGTCGCGGCCAAGGCGATGACGGCGAGCGCGCCAAGGATCAGGGCTTTTGGTGTCGTGTTAAACGGTCCCAGCGCTATTCCGGCCTGGCCAGCAAACTGCTTGTAGCTCTCCGGGGCCCCCCCAAAGAACAGCACGAGGGTGTAGCGCAGGAAAATCGCTAGACCAATACTGACAATCATTGCCGCAATGAGACCGGTCTTACGCCGCCGCAATGGCCGCCACAGAATCCGGTTTTGACCCCAGCCATAGACAAATGCCGCGAAAATGATCGCAATAGGGGCAGCAATAATGATGTTGACGCCGGCCGTGTTAAAAGCAAGGGCCGTAAATGCGCCCAATGAGAGCAACTCACCATGTGAGAAGTTCGTTAAACCGGTCGTTCCAAATACCAAGTTTAGGCCAACAGCGCCGAGGGCAATGACCAGCCCGTAGAGAATTCCGTCGGCAAAGAGTTGAACAACCCGTTCGCCGGTACCTGAATTCGCAGCGACGATCCCCGATTCGCCACCTTCTGAGAGGCCAATAAGGATCTTTTTCTCGCCACCGAGCACCAAAAGCGACCTACTTGCGTCTTCTTCGTTATTAAGTGTGATTCCCTCGGGCAGTGTGGATACGTCAATGTCGACGGTGTAGGTACCTCCAGCCGGAAGTGGAATAAGAAAAACGCCCTTGTCGTCGGTCGTTCCAGACACGATCACACCGTCAGCATCGGTCGCACTGATCACAACACCAGCGACGGCCACGCCGGCTGGGGTAAGGAGCGTTCCGGTAATGGTCGTTTCGGCCGCATTGGCCGGGGAAAGACTCCCTGAGATCAAAAAGGCGACGGATGTAAGGAGCAGGACTCCCAGCGCGAGTCGAATGTGTCTAAGCACGTGGGCGTACCTCCCGGTCTCGTTTTGTCCAAATATGCGCGGTTTAGTGCAAATGGAGTGAATCAACTGCTGGGGTGGAACTCGCCGAACCCTACCCTCAATAGTCATGAAAGCGCAGACGTTTCTCAGATGAAACAGGATTGTTACCCACTTGTAAGTGTTTCATGCAATAGTCATCAAAGATTTTCGAAAGTTGACCCACCGCAAATAAATTAGGGGCGCGGCTTGCGTGCCATTGCAGTCAGCCGGGACGTGCACACCCGTTCACCTTGCGCGTTCGTGATCACAATTTCACTTGACAACACCGTGTTGCCGGCACTAATCATGCTTGCAACTCCGGTGACGACACCGTCGCGGGCAGATTTGTGGTGCGTGCAATTCAAATCGATACCGACAACGAGGGCGCCCGCACCAAGACGCTGATGTGCGGTAATTCCGGCGGCAATTGAGCCCAAAGTCTCGGCCAATACCGCGCTCGCGCCACCGTGTAATAGTCCGTAGGGCTGCGTGTTTCCTTCCACCGGCATGGTCGCACTGATAGTTGCTAAACCACTGGAATCGATCGACGCCCTGAGCAACTTGATACCCATTGCCTCCCCGAGGGCGCCCATTCCAATCGCATGCACTTCTGCGGTGACATCTGTTGATCCTTGATCGCTTAAGTTCGACATACTGGGAAATCCTATGGCGTGTAGAAGCAACTAGTATCGGATAGTGGTTCACAATCGATTACTTCTTATCGATGGACACTCGATGGCCTACCGAGCCTTTTTTGCCTTGCCTGCTGAAAACTTCAACACCAGCACGGGTCAACCAACGAATGCGGTGTACGGGTTTACGTCGATGTTGATCAACTTGCTCAAGGAATACGACCCGACTCATATCGCTGTCGCATTTGATGTTTCTCGGCGAAGTTTTCGAACTGACATTTTCCCCGAATACAAAGCGACGCGTTCGAAGTCACCGGAAGAATTTAAAGGCCAGGTCGAGTTGATCAAAGAAGTATTAGATGCAATGGCGATCCGGCACTTGGAAAAAGAAGGTTATGAAGCCGACGACCTCATTGCAACCCTGGCAACGCAAGCAAGCGTTGCCGGGTTCGCTACGGAGATCGTTACCGGTGACCGGGACTCATTTGCCCTTGTCTCGCCTTCGGTAACAGTTCTCTACCCTAAAAAGGGTGTTTCCGATCTTGCCGTGATGACAGAAGAAGCGATTGAGGTGAAATACAAACTGACACCGCTGCAGTACCCCGACTTTGCCGCACTGCGCGGCGACCCTAGTGACAACTTGCCAGGGATCCCAGGGGTTGGAGAGAAGACCGCGCAAAAATGGATCAACGAATACGGAACTTTGGGCGCACTTGTCGAAAAGGCTGACGCGATTGCCGGGAAGGTCGGCGATTCACTCCGAGAAAATCTTGCCCAAGTTCTCCTCAACCGCCGCATCACTGAATTGGTGCGTGATGTTCCACTTGAACTCACCGTGGATCAACTTGATCGCAAGACCTTTTCATTGTCTGACATACATCAACTTTTTGACACATTACAGTTCTCTGCCTTGCGCGGCAGGGTAGGGAAACTGCCGGGTGCAATCGCGGCGGAGGGCACTGGCCAACAAGTCGATACCGAGAATCCAAACACTCCGAACATTGAACGTGAAGTTTTCCCAGACGCGACTCTCGCTGATCTAATCGCGTTACCAGGCCCGATTGCGATTGCGATTCAAGGAGATTTCGGTCAAGGATCTGGAACCATAAGTGCGCTTGCCGTTTGCTCGGGCGAACAAATACATGTTTTACCCGGGATCTCCGAGCAGGATTACTCGAACGTCATTAAATGGCTGGCCACGTGCCCCAATCAAAAAACTATTCATGACGGTAAAGCGATCTTGTGGGCGCTGGCAGCTTCTCACATTGACATCTCCCAATTCGCAATCCATATGGACACTGCATTGGCTGGCTACTTGATCGATCCAGGCCAGAGGTCTTTTGAACTTGCGGACCTAGTACAACGTGAACTAGGTCGCAGTCTTGACGAACCCGAGGACCAGCTTTCCATGTTCGGGGAAAATGATTCGACCGCGAATTTGGTGCAGGCAGCTCAATTAATTTGGGAATTGGGATCCACTCTGTCACTCAAACTCGATGAACTCCAGTTACTGTCGCTTCTCGTGGACTTGGAGATCCCAACGGAAATTGCCTTGGCGCAAATGGAACATGTTGGTATTGCGGTGAACTCGATAGCTTTTGAGGGACTCTCAGACGAGTTCGGTGACCAGATGCGGTTTGCAGAATCAGCAAGTTTTGAACTCGTTGGGCATCAATTCAATTTGGCATCTCCTAAGCAATTACAAGAGGTACTTTTTAGTGAACGGGGATTGCCTAAAACCAAGAAGATTAAGACCGGCTTTACAACGGATGCGGAAGCATTAACCAACCTGTACGCCCAGACGAATGATCCATTACTGCAACATCTATTAAGTTGGCGTGAAGACTCAAAACTACGTCAAACGGTTGAAGGCCTCATCCCACTTGTTGATTCACATGGTCGCATTCACACCACATTTCGACAAACTGTTGCCGCTACCGGGCGACTTTCCTCAATGGATCCCAATCTGCAAAATATTCCTGTTCGCACGGAAGCGGGCCGACGCATTCGAGCTGCTTTTGTCGTAGGGACGGACTCTGCGGGCGAAGATTTTGAATGCCTACTCACGGCGGACTACAGTCAAATCGAATTGCGCATCATGGCTCATTTGTCTCAAGATGAAGCTTTGATCGAGGCATTCAAATCCGGTGAAGATCTGCACGAAAGTGTTGCTCGTAAAGTCTTTGACGTAATTGACGTAACACCGGACATGCGTCGGCAGATCAAGGCGATGTCCTACGGATTGGCGTACGGGCTGTCGCCATATGGTCTGGCGGCTCAACTTGATATTTCAACCGAGGACGCCCGAATCATGATGGATGACTACTTTCGCAGATTTGGCGGAATCCGTGCTTACCTCGCCGAAGTGGTCGAAGTGGCCCGGATCAAGTTGTACACCGAAACGATGTACGGTAGGCGGCGCAAGCTTCCAGATTTGGTGAGTGATAACCGGCAACGCCGTGAAATCGCCGAACGCATGGCACTGAACGCTCCGATTCAAGGCAGCGCGGCCGACATAGTGAAAATCGCCATGTTAAAGGTGGACCAAGCACTGCGGGACGCTCAACTGCAATCCCGATTACTCCTTCAGGTTCATGATGAACTTGTCCTCGAAGTGGCCAGGGGGGAACGGGAAGAAGTGACGCACTTAGTTCGTGAACAAATGGGATCAGCTGCCCGGTTACTCGTTCCACTTGATGTAAACGTGGGAACCGGCCCGAACTGGGATGCCGCTGCTCATTGAAAATTAGTGAAGCATTAGAATCGTAGGGCTCCATTCGCTCGGGGATCAGACCTAGAATCCTCACAAAAAGGTGTGTGGGCAGCCACAACATCTATCCACCGGAGCCATTTTCTCCATGACAACACCAACCGTAACTTCAACACCACCCCAAGTCGCGATAAACGACATTGGCACAGCTGAGGATTTCCTCGCTGCAATTGACGCCACGATCAAGTACTTCAATGACGGAGACATCGTCGAAGGAATCGTGGTCAAGGTAGATCGAGACGAAGTTCTCCTGGATATCGGCTAAAAAACAGAAGGTGTAATCCCTTCCCGTGAACTTTCCATCAAACACGACGTTGACCCCAGCGAAGTGGTGACCGTCGGCGACCATGTGGAAGCCCTCGTTCTCACGAAAGAGGACAAGGAGGGTCGTTTGATTCTGTCCAAGAAGCGCGCACAGTACGAACGCGCCTGGGGCACAATTGAAAAGATCAAAGAAGAAGATGGTGTCGTTGAAGGCCTCGTCATTGAGGTTGTCAAGGGTGGCCTGATCGTTGATATTGGTTTGCGTGGCTTCCTGCCCGCATCATTGGTGGAGATGCGTCGCGTTCGCGATCTGCAGCCATATATCGGCAAGACCCTTGAAGCCAAGATCATTGAGTTGGACAAGAACCGTAATAACGTGGTTCTCTCCCGTCGCGCCTACTTGGAAAAGACCCAAAGTCAGGTTCGCCAGACCTTCTTGAACCAACTCCAGCGCGGTCAGATTCGCAACGGTGTGGTTTCCAGCATTGTCAACTTCGGTGCATTCGTTGATCTTGGCGGCGTTGACGGTCTCGTCCACGTTTCGGAACTTTCCTGGAAGCATATTGATCACCCATCAGAGGTTGTTCAGGTTGGCGACGAAGTTACCGTTGAGGTTCTTGAAGTCGATATGGATCGTGAGCGTGTCTCACTTTCACTTAAGTCAACCCAGGAAGATCCCTGGCAGCACTTCGCACGTACCCACGGAATCAACCAGGTTGTGCCCGGTAAGGTCACCAAGTTGGTCCCATTCGGTGCGTTCGTTCGCGTCGACGAGGGGATCGAAGGCCTCGTCCATATTTCCGAGCTTGCAGCGCGTCACATTGAAATGCCGGAGCAAATCGTTCAGGTCAACGACGACATCTTTGTCAAGGTAATAGATATTGACCTAGAGCGTCGCCGCATTTCACTCTCACTCAAGCAGGCTAATGACTCATCGGATGCCCAAGCGGTCGAAGAATTCGATCCATACCTTTATGGTATGGCTCCAGCATTCGACGAAGGCGGCAACTACACCGGTCCGGAAGGTTTTGATCCTGAAACCGGCGAATGGAAAGTTGACTTTGAAGAACAGCGCACAGATTGGGAACGCGAGTATGCAGAGGCCCATTCACGTTGGGAAGCACACCGCAAGCAAATGACCGAAGCCAAGGAAGCGGATCAGGCTGCCGCGGTTGAGTCTGGCGAAGCAAGTGCGTACTCATCAGAATCAACGGCCAGTGAAGGAACTTTGGCTGACGACTCTTCCCTTCAGGCACTTCGGGACAAACTCACCACCGAGTAATTTTGTGGCTCCCCTCATGCCTTTTGTTGTCGGGTTAACCGGTGGCATCGGATCAGGTAAGTCAACAGCGGCGTCGTGCTTTGCAAAGCGCGGCGCTGTTGTTATTGACGCAGACGAAATTTCGCGGGGATTGACAGCACCTGGTTCGCCGGTCGTTGAAGAATTAGCTGAGAAATTTGGTAGTAGAATTCTCCAACCAGATGGGGCACTGGATCGTGCAGCTTTGGCGTCCATTGTCTTTAGCGACACAAAGTCACTCGTAGAACTCAATGCAATTATGCACCCCAAGATTCGAGCAGAAGCCCTCGCACGAATCGCCAAAGTAGATCCCGACCAGATAGTCGTCTACGACATGCCGTTGCTGGTTGAGACCAACTCGGCCGAAGTGTGTGACGTCGTTGTCGTGATCGATCTTGAGCCTGGTGAGCAAGTGGAAAGGCTGATTGCGAATCGCGGCATGAGCGCCCCGCAAGCCGAAGCAAGGATCCGGAATCAAACGTCTCGGGGAGACCGAAACCAGACGGCAACGTGGGTAATTAATAACAACGGCACGACACAGAACTTCGACCAAGCCTGCACTTCTGTGTGGCTGAAGATTGTCGAACGAGCCCATAAGGTTGGGCCGTGACCCGACCGGTAACTGATCTCACTCGTTCGGTTGCACCATTTAAAGTGATTTCACCTTTTCAACCATCAGGGGACCAGCCGGCCGCAATCGAAGCCCTTACCAAGCGGATTAAATCGGGTGAGAAAAATTCCGTTCTGCTCGGGGCAACGGGTACAGGTAAAAGCGCAACGACCGCGTGGTTGGTCGAGAAATTGCAACGCCCAACGCTGGTCATGGCTCCCAATAAGACTCTCGCTGCGCAATTGGCAACCGAATTTCGTGAACTACTGCCGAATAACGCCGTTGAATATTTCGTCTCCTACTACGACTATTACCAACCCGAGGCGTACGTTCCACAATCTGACACTTTTATCGAAAAAGACTCAACGGTCAATGAAGAAGTTGAGCGACTACGCCACTCGGCAACAAATAGTCTGCTCACCAGGCGAGATGTCATAGTAGTTGCAACCGTGTCGGCGATTTATGGGCTCGGGACTCCCCAGGAATACGTTGACCGGATGATCCGACTTCGTGTTGGGGAGAACTATTCGCGGGATTCGTTGTTGCGAGCACTCGTTGGAATCCAGTACACACGTAATGACATGGCATTTACCCGCGGTACTTTTCGGGTTCGAGGAGACACTGTCGAAGTGTTCCCGGTCTACGAAGAGCATCCGGTACGAATTGAAATGTTCGGCGACGAAATCGAACGCATCATGACACTTCACCCCGTCACCGGAGAAATCATCACCGAAGACGAAGAGATGTATATCTTCCCGGCAACCCATTATGTCGCAGGACCGGAACGCATGTCGCGAGCAATTGGTGAAATCCAAGTGGAGTTGGAAGAGCGAGTTGCCGAGTTCGAAAAGCAAGGAAAACTCCTGGAAGCACAGCGGATAAAGATGCGAACAACATTTGATATTGAAATGATGCAGCAGCTTGGTTTCTGTTCCGGCATTGAGAACTACAGTAGGTTCATCGACGGTCGCGAACCAGGCAGTCCACCTAACTGCCTCATTGACTACTTCCCGGAGGACTACTTACTCGTTATTGACGAATCCCATGTGAGCGTTCCGCAGATCGGCGCCATGTTTGAAGGCGATGCAAGTCGCAAACGAACCCTGGTTGAACATGGATTTCGACTTCCCAGTGCAATGGATAACCGACCATTGAGGTGGAAGGAATTCGAGGAGCGCATTGGCCAAGCTGTCTATCTTTCCGCAACACCGGGCCCCTACGAACTCACTGCGGTTGAAGGCGATGTCGTTGAACAGGTGATCAGGCCCACGGGTCTTGTTGACCCCGAAGTTGTGATCAAGCCAACTCAAGGCCACGTTGAT
>JBDNFH010000101.1:0-3114 GCA_041689915.1 Candidatus Nanopelagicales bacterium
CCCATGCGGTAGTGTCGTTTCCGGGTTCAATGGTAATGGGATAGCGCATATATTTCACCTTTCAAATACCGGCTTGACGTCGGATGGCTTTGACTAGTCCAAGCCCCAAATCCTTTTTGGGATGCGGTACAACCACAATGCCGGGGCGGCTCGGGTGCTTGAAGATGTGGTGGGAGCCGTTCACGCGGTCAAGCTGCCACCCGGCGCGCTGCATGTCTCGTATCAGGTCAGTACTGATCATTGTGTGTACAGTACACATTCGTAAGGATTTGGGCAAGTAGAGGCTTGTTGGTGTGGTGGTTATCACCCAGTCACCATGCGCATCGGGCGGGACCTTGGCATCAAACACTCACCTATGCTGACAGTGCAAGGCTCTCCATGTTAACGGCATCGGTAGTCTCAGAAGGCATCACCGCCGCCAGCGCTACTCACTCAACTCGTCTTGGCATAACTGGCGCCAGAGGCACTAAAGCACTCACCACATTAGCGGCAGACAGCAATGAATCTTGTGACAAGTGTGCATAGTGCTGTGTTGTCTTGATCTGAGTGTGACCTAGCAGCTTCTGTACCGCATACAGTA
Source organism: Candidatus Nanopelagicales bacterium (assembly GCA_041689915.1). Taxonomy (GTDB): domain Bacteria; phylum Actinomycetota; class Actinomycetes; order S36-B12; family S36-B12; genus UBA4592. Next base: position 581 of record JBDNFH010000101.1, read on the forward strand.
ACCGGCCAGCATTGGCAAGGAGGCGAAACTGTGCCGCAGATCATGAAGGCGGACATCCTTTGACGCGGGGTACAGAGTTTAGAATCTGGACAGCCCCTGCCGATAACGGGATATGCCTTGCGTTACCAGCCTTACACAGGGGGATTCGCTAGGGGTTCGAGAATGACATGACCGTTTGTGATCTCACGATTTTGATGGGCGCGTACCAAGTGAGTTGGCGTATTCTTGAGATAGCGTCTAGTCATACGCACCCCTTCAAAGTGCATCCCTCAATTCAGGATGCACCAGCAGGTGATTGAAGGTTCCTACTTTTCGTCCGGACTAGCTGGGGCAAAAAGATTTAAGCCGCCATCGGCGCAGGTTGAACGTGCATCGGCTCGGCCTTAAATCGTTGTTCGGCTTGCCACACGTCATAGGCGCTCTGTTCTGCCAGCCATAGGCGGGCTTCACCTCCACGCTCCACGCCTAGCCATGCCTCCACGCGCAGGGCCATTTCAGGCGAGATAGCAGCCCGGCCATTCAGCACGCGGGATAAGGCCACGCGCGACACGTCAAGCTGTTGCGCGGCTTGGGTTACGGTGAGCCCCAGCGCGGGCAATACGTCATCACGCAGCGTCAGGCCGGGATGCGGGGGGTTAAACATGCGTGCCATAGTCGTTCTCCAGTTGCTCAGTGATAATCCTGATAGTCCACCAACACAGCGTCGGTGCCATCGAACATGAATGTCATTCGCCAGTTGCCGTTCACCCAAACCGAAAAGTGCCCTTTAAGGTCGCGCCCTTTGAGAGGGTGCAACTTCCAGCCCGGCAGGTTCATCCCTTGGGCATTGGTCGTTTCGTTCAGGCGTCGCAACATGGCGGCCAATCGTGGGGCATGGTTAGCTTGAATACCGGCCATGCTTCCATTCTCAAAAAAGGTTTTCAACCCTTTGTGTCGGAATGTCTTAATCATGCGCGATTGTATCGTGCAACGTTACAGGGTGCAATTACCCGTGTATTTTGTGAGCTGCTGGAAATTTGTTAGCCCCTGTTGCGCATCACGGAATATGATTCTATACTCTGTCGAATAATTGATCACGCTGATAAAGGCTTTGTTGATGATCAAAACTTTTAAGCATAAGGGCTTAGAGAAATATTTTACTAACGGTAGCACGTCAGGTATTCAAGCAAATCACGCGAGCAAAATCTCCGATCAACTTGCTTTTTACATGCGGCTCAAAGCATAGATGATATAGATAAGCCTGATTATCAACTGCATGAGCTAAAAGGAAAGTTAAAAGGCCATTGGTCAATTAGCGTTTCTGGTAATTGGCGGATTGTTTTTAGGTTCATTGACGGCGATGCGCACGTTGTCAACTACGAGGATTATCATTAATGACTTTACAACAGCATAGCCCTCCACACCCGGGTGAACTGATTCATAGGACATATATCGAGCCGTTTAGTGAAGTCACTGGTAATAAAGTCGCTGATCGTCTTGGGGTTGCACGCAGTACTTTTAGTCGCTTGCTAAATGGTATATCTGATGTGTCGCCGGAAATGGCAGTCAGGCTTTCCAGAGTCTTGGGGGGATCAGCCGAGAGCTGGTTAATGCTTCAAGACAGTTACGATTTATGGAAGGCCCGCAAATCAGTTGATACAAGGAAACTGGAGCCTATCGATTTTAACAAAGTGGCTTGAGGTTGTGAGGGTCGATAGGGTCGGACCTACGCAACTCCTACGCAACTTATTGAATCTTCGCCACTACTTGTGAATAGCAGTCAGTATTTAGTGCTTAAAGCGCAAATAACGTTGGATAAAACTGTTTTAAGGAAGAAGCTATCGTGGAACTGTAACCGACTAAGTGAACTACCAATTTCTCATCCCGGATAGGCACGATCAATGAGAGCATCGCAATCGATTCCGGCCGGAATCATCCCGTACACGTGTCCTCTGCCATCATCCAGCCGAGTCCCACAAAACGCGTCACTCACCTTGTCATTGCCAGTTCTAATCAGCAATGAGGCCTGCATGGCCAATGCCAGGCCTGCAATCAAGTGGCGTGCTCTATACTCCAGCTCATCGCGCGTTTTCAGATCTTTGATCAAGCGTGTGACGTAGCGATCGAATCTCGCATCGACCCCACCTGCCAGTAGCACCTCATCCAAATAAAATTGCAATAGTTCCGGCTCTTTTTGCATTACTCTCAGCACATCCAGGCACTGAATATTGCCACTGCCCTCCCAAATACTGTTGATTGGCGCCTCCCGGTACAATCGCGGCATCAACGTGGACTCCATCACACCACTGCCTCCCAGACATTCCATTGCCTCATAGGCATGATTCGGTGTGCGCTTACAGACCCAAAACTTACCAATGGCGGTGCCCAGCCGAAAAATAGCCTGTTCAGCCATAAGATCGCCGGGTGCTTCCAGGGCGCGGGCGAGTCGCATGCCAAGTACGATCCCTGCTTCGTATTCCAGTGCTAGGTCGGCGAGTACGTTTTTCATTAGGGGCTGCCGAGTGAGCACGTTGCCGAAGGCTACCCGGTGACGG
>JBDNFH010000102.1:0-2094 GCA_041689915.1 Candidatus Nanopelagicales bacterium
AACACCTTGACAAATTCCGCTGTCTGGCCGAATAAAGTTAAAGTACCTAGAGTCCCAGTATTTTCGCCTGCGTATCGAAGTCTGGGACCGAGTTTCTTACGTGCTCGAATGACCCGCTACTCGCGATCACTCCATCACGTAAATAAATAACTTGATTGCAGTTACGAACTGTTGCAAGACGGTGAGCAATGACTATCAGTGTGACTTCACCGACAAGAGAATCCAGTGTTTCCGTGATTACTTTTTCAGTTTCCGCATCAAGCGCGCTCGTTGCTTCATCTAAAACCAGTAGCCGCGGGCGGCTATAGAGCCCGCGCGCAATTCCGAGGCGTTGTCGTTGACCGCCACTGAGTTGAACTCCGTTTTCACCAACCTCAGTCTCAATTCCTAAGCGGTCTTGCAACAAGAAATCTGCGAGATGAGCACGCTCGAGCGCTTCCCACACCAATGAGTCATCAATATCTTCTGGCGGAATCCCCAGGGCCACATTTTCGCGGACCGTTCCGGAGAGCACTTTGACGTCTTGGGGGACGTAGGCCATGGCTCCTGGCCACTTGCTGACAACGTCCAATGGTTGAAGCCCAGAGACTTTGACGTTTCCAGTGTTTGGGAATAGCACACCAAGAATGACGTCCGCCAGGGTTGACTTTCCTGCTCCAGTACTTCCCACCAATGCTACTGACTCCCCTGCACTTATGGACAGTGAAACATTGGACAGTGCCGGCTGATCAGCCATAGGGTATTGCAAGGAAACATCGATGCATTCAACTGTTGCAGAAAAACCAGGGAACCCGGCGTGAATTACTTCGTTGAATTCGCGTGCTGTTGTTTCAGAGACTCTTGCAGGCGAGTAATTTTTTTCCACATCAGTCAGAGCATCAACCAAACGATAAGTGTAGTCCGCCGAGCCTCTTGAATTACGAATATTTGCCATGGCTGTTTGAAGTCTTAGGAGTGAAGGAAAGATACGCGATGACGACGCAAGAAATACTGTGATGATTGCGACGGCTGAGGTGACATCCCGAGTCGCGGCCATGATCGCGACCAGCAGCCCGCCTCCAAGGATCAGGCTAATTTCAAATACGTATTTTCCAACCTGGTTCAAAATATATGTATCGGCTTGTACGTGGGCTGCTTCCCAGCGCAAATCTTGGAAGCGAGAAATGAAGAGTCTGCGCCTCCCAGCGACCGTTACTTCGCGGTAGGTCTGCAACGCGTCTTGGATTGAAACCATGCTGCCAATCTCGGCAGTTGCAGATCGCAGACCCAGAGACTGAGCCCAATTACCCAATAAATATTGGAGCAGTAATGTAACTGCTCCAAAAAAGACAACTGTGAAAAGCGCTACTAATGGGTCCACAAAAATAAGCCCCACAGCCATGCTCACAACAAGCGCGATTTCTGCACCAATCACGACCGAAGGACCGAGGGTTCCAATCGTGATTGCGTTAATTCCACTGGTGAGCGCCACAGTCGTTTCCTGACTTGATCGCACTTGCAGTTCAAGGAGTGGGCGGTTGAGTAGTCGTTCCGCAAGGCTGCCTGCGATCATGGCTTGACGGTTGGCAATGAACCGGAAGATTCGACGGGTGAGTAAGAGACTGATGATTGATTTTGAGACGAGCAAGATGGCCGCGATAAACGCCAGGGCAATAATTGATGTGGTATCCGTTGGTAACAGGTCGCTCAAGATAGAGATTCCGCTGACATTGAGTGGCATTCCCGTGGCCGCACCCGCAGCTGCTGCTGCGACAAGTCCCAATAGGAGCACACCGGCGAGGTCGAGAAGCGCGAGGAGCATCTGTAATCCGGTTGCGACGAAAAGGATCCTTTGGTCGCGTTTGCTTTGCAGTGCGAAAGCTTTTTTTACGCTTTGTCTAATCGACGTATTCAAAGTGTTGGCTCCAAGAGGCTGTGATGAGAAGGGCCCGAACAGTGCAGGCCTTCTGTATTCATGTGGACAGGTTACCTTTTGATCTCATTGGGGAGGTGAATCAGGCTTCGTTCGATTACCAAACGCTAGGCTTGGGGGAATCTCTCGTGAGAGCACATTTGGTCGGAGGAAACGTTGACAGAGGTAAAAAGGGCTTTCAT
>JBDNFH010000103.1:0-3950 GCA_041689915.1 Candidatus Nanopelagicales bacterium
AACTTGGCGCTTTGAGACCACACCGGGGTTTGACCGCGAGTTCGGCAAGCTTGATCCCACAATCCAACGGCGTATCGCCGCGTACCTGCTCGATGTGGCGCAACTACCCGACCCTCGAGGTCGGGGTAAAGCCTTAACCGGTAACCGGCGCGGGCACTGGCGATACCGCGTAGGGGACTATCGGATCATCGTGACAATTGACGACGGCCACCTGGTGATACTGGCCCTAGCGGTGGCCAAACGCAGCGAAGCGTATTAGGTACCGGCCTACATTCGCCCTAGACCGTGCCTAAGGGTGCACTCAAAAAGTGCTTAACATTCATGACTGCCATTCACGAATTTCTTACCCCAACACAAGGCGCCCGAATCACGTCATACCCCACGGTAGCCGCGCTACCTTCACGCAGTGAAAAAATCTTTCGGGGAAAAGCTTCTAAAGAAAAAGGGGCGGGTGACACCCGCCTGGGGTGCCCTCAGCTTCCCACCCGGTACACTCAATATCAAGTATCCTTGAGATCTAAAGATTGGGGGTGTGTGATGAATTTGGCGAAGGTTTCTGCCAATGGTCAGGTAACTGTTCCCGTTGAGGTGCGCCGGCATCTTCACCTCGCGCCGGGAGACAAGCTGCTGTTCATCGAAAAAAGTAATGGTGAAGTCGTGGTGGTTAATGCGGCGCACTCAGCCCTGTCAGCCCTGTCAGCCTTGGGTAGCGCTCAGGCAGCGTTTACTGGAGCATCGAGTGAGTTCGGTGTCCAGGATGAAGACGATGTCGCGGACCTTGTGAGTATGTTGCGGGCCGAGCGCGCCACTTCGTGAGGCGTGTCCTTGTTGATACGAATGTTGTTCTCTCGGCCATCTTGTTTCCGGGATCGATACCGGCACAAGTTTTTGCCCACGTTCTCGCCCATGAGCGGTTGATTCTCACGCAGTGGATCATTACCGAATTACAGGAAGTCACTGCACATAAACGCCCTGATCTTGTCCCTGTCATGAACGAGTTGCTCACCCGAATTGATTATGAGCTAGCAGAACCAGGGGAAAGCCGGGCACTCATCACTGACCCTGATGATCAACCCATCTTGGATGCAGCCATAGCCGCTGACGTTGACATCCTGATCAGTGGCGATAAACACTTCCTCACACTCACCCTTGATCGGCCCGCAATCATGAACGCGCGCACCTACCTCACCATGTACATCGATCCGAAGTAGTTCGCACATCGGAATTTGTCAAGTCAAATGAGACAGTGAGTGTCTAGACTGTTTCTTTGATTATTTCGGTTGTCGTGGTGGTTTCCTTTGCGGGTTCGTTGATCCAGGCTTCGTTACGGATTTTCGGTGTTCGTGGTGGCTTGTTGAACCGGCGCGCTTGCTTGATTTGGCCCCACCTTCTGGTTGTGTGAATGCTACTTGGGGGTGCTACTGGCGGCGGCGAGGCGGTTGCGGCGGTCCGCGATTTTGATACTGGCTTGCGCGGTGATCTCTGGGTCACGGTTGCCTGGCTGGCCCTGGTCGCTGTCGTTGTTGGTGTCCTGGTGGGACTATTCCACCGTCGTAAGCCGTGGCGTCGCAGCTGGGCAACGATTGCCTGGATTCTCGCGCCCGCATTCGCGGCTGGCGCCCTGGCCTCATCCAGGATCGGTGCGCCCCGCCCGGCTCGAACCGCACCCAAACCCGCTGCCCCGGTCCTGGTCGCTAGCGACACCAGCAGCCACCGCGACGGTGGTCACTGCGGGTTCGCCGGTGGGGTCGCGCTTAATGCGCCTTCGCGTGGCGGTCTGCTGGTACTCGGCCCACCCGGTTCGGGTAAGTCCTCGGGTTCGATTATCCCCAGTATCTGGGACGCACCCGGTGCGGTCGTCGTGTCGTCGATCAAAATTGACCTGCTGGAAGCCACCCGCGCCTACCGCGCCACGCGCGGGCGGTTGTGGCTCTTTGACCTGGCGGGCGAGGACGCGCCGGACGGTGTTTTGTTGGCGCGCTGGTCGCCACTAGCAACGATCCACGATTGGGATTCAGCCCGGCGCATGGCCACGTCGATGATTGAGCCGCTGCGCGCCGGGGACAAGGGTGACGGCGGGCACTTCTTGGATCGGGCGAAGGCGTGGACGGAATGTCTTTTGTTTGCAGGGTATTTGACTGGTGTCGAGATTGGGACCGTCGCGGATTGGGTCACTAAGTCGATGAGCGATAAGGGGATGATCGACGCGCACGCGACCCTGATTGACGCCCGCGACGCGGGTGACGTCGACGCGGCCCTGGCCGAGGGTCAACTCGAAGGAATCCTGGCCACACCCGAGAAGGAGCGGGGCGGGTACGCGTCCACGATGCAGCGCTTGTTCAGCGTGTACCAGTCCTCGACAGCCCGAGCCGTAGGGCGTGACCTGAACTTTGATCCGGTGGCTTTCGTGCAGTCGAGTGACACGCTTTACATTACGGCCGCTGAGGATCGGGCGACCGAGTTCGCGCCGTTGATCGTGGGCTTGCTGGAGGCAATCCGGTTCGCGCAGTACGCGCGGCACCGCTCGACCCCGGGCGGGGTGCACCTGACGTTCGCGTTGGATGAGGCCAACTCCACGGCACCTATTCCCTTACTCAAAATAATTAGCGCGGCGGGGGGCCAGGGTTTGCATGTGATCGTGGGTATCCAGGACTTGTCCCTGGCGCGGGCGTGCTGGGGGAAAGACGCAGACGGTTTACTGACGTTGTTTGTGACGAAGTTGGTGCTACCAGGAATCATGGACCCGTTCACCGTTAAAGCGCTCTCCGACGCTGCTGGGGAGTGGGACCGCCCCATGACGACGACATCCCAAACCGCGGGTGCCATGTTTCCGGACGTCAATGTGAGCAGTACGACACAGCGGGTTAAAATTCTGCAGCCAGGCGACATTTCCCACCCGCCCGAGGGTGGCGGCCTACTGTTCCAGGGGGCGGTCTGGCAGTTCGTCGAGATTCGGAACCACTACACCAGCCAATGGGCCGCGTACCAGCAGCCCACAACCCCACCAGCCTCGACGAACTGACCGGACCACCCGAGTTGGTGCCGCGAGGCACCTAGCGAGTTTTGGAGCCAGCCACCTGCCAGGGCGACGCCCTCCACGCGATTTCCCTTTATTAGCAACCCCGTTTCCACCGTCAGCGCGCCCTTGCTTTTGGGGTTGAGGTAGCAGGGTCAAAAAATGCGGCACTCCCCGAGTTAATCCTCCCAGGGGCAGCTCGTCCGGCGACCAACCTCCACCAGAGGCGATTGCCTTTTCTTCTCATAATCTCTTCGCGCCAATCTGCTCCGTTCCTATCTTTAATGATCGCCGCGAGGATCGCGATTTCGGTTCGAAATTCCCGAATGCTATTCCGTGTTGAGACGTAGCTCCCTACACCTAATAATCCAATAACCACACCGACTAAGAATAACAACATTCCCCAGGACGACGTTTCGTAATTCGCCCCGCCAATAATCCCGAGAAAAATTCCCACTGAGGTTATTGCAACTGACCACCCAAACCACCTATTTTCGTTCATGATCCGCTCTTTGTACATCTGGATTTCGGCATGGATTTCGTTAATGTCATTTTTGTCAATTGACATATTTTTCCCTACTCTATTTTGGCGGAATCTAGCCAAGATTCTTTAGTGGCAGGACCCCTTGCAGTGCGTCCGGGTGGGTAAGCACGGAAGGGGGCACCCGTTGACCACGGGATTCCTTTATCTACCAACCGTTTTCCGTGACCTAAAGAAAATAGTACAAGGTGAGGGTGGGAGTTGGATTCAATAAGACGTTTTCGGGGGCTTGGCCGCGCACGACACAGGCTCGGGGTGTGGGGAGGATCGGTCCCGTATCTGGCGGTAAGCGTGCCCGAGATGGCTGGTCACGCTCGGTCCTGACACCAAGGGCTGCCCTAAGTGCGGCCCGGAGGCGAGACGCCTTGTCACTAAGCCGAGGGACATCCCCGC
>JBDNFH010000104.1:0-3582 GCA_041689915.1 Candidatus Nanopelagicales bacterium
GGTGCCGCGTTTCGACGTCTGCGATTACGCAGACGACGAATCGTTATTCATGGAGCAGATGAATACGATTCTGGCCTACTTGGTCAGCCGTGATTACTAAAGGCACAAAAGCCCTCCACTTTGTGGTGGGCTTTTGTGCTAGCTTTCACACTAACCACTAACAGAAGGAGAGAAGGATGCTAAATTTGTATAAAAATGTGGAAGAGGCCGATCCGGCCACCACAGTAGATCAGGTTTTAGATGCGTGGGAGGACGTTGCAGCCTCGCGCTCTTCACTCGAATGGAGTGAGGAGCGTTTCGTGTTAGCATTCTATGGGTGGTTGTATACCACCCACAGGTGGGTGACAGAAGAGCTAGCAGAAGAGGCCCTGGACAGGGCCTATCGCCTACATCGGATAAACAAAGTAATCGACGCGATTACTTAGTTTATCCGATGATTCCCAGCCCCTTCGGGGGCTTTTCTTTTAACTATTGCGAGGCGATCTAACAGGACGAAACCCCTTCGGGGGTCTGCCGATATGTTTCGGCACTGATGAGTCCATAACATAACAATCACAGGAGAGAACACGATGATGAAGTTGCATGAAGTGCTAAAAGAAGCGATGGCTTACTTTGAGATGTGCGAAGCTGATTCGAACATCTCAATCGACATGACTCACTGGCATGAATGGCTGAATGAGGAAAAAACGCTCTGTTCCGTATGTCTTGCAGGGGCGTATCTCTGCAAGGGTATCATTAACCCAGAGTTATCAATGTGTGACATGAGAGTCAACGGCGGTATCCACATCGCCATCGACGAACTCCGGTGCGGAAACGTATCCGCCGCGTTGCGCTTTATGGGTGTCGAACCACCTAAATCTGGCACAGATTTCGAGGTCTGTCCGTATAAGGAGGACGCTTTTCAGTTTAAGCGAGATATGAACAGGATTCTGGATTGGCTTACGAAGAACGACTATTGACACGGCCCCTTCGGGGGCTTTTCTTTTAACTATTGCGAGGCGATCTAACAGGACGAAACCCCTTCGGGGGTCTGCCGATATGTTTCGGCACTGATGAGTCCAAACGTAAACGAAGTAAACAGGAGAGAACGATGCTAACAAGTTTCCAGCCAATTGCCGTTGTTGGTCCTGTGCCTCCAACACAGGCACAAATCGCACTGCTCGCACAACACGGCCTAACGGCACAGTACGAAGGGGGTGTCTACCCCTTCGATCTCAAAGCAGTGCGAGCCCTCTTGTCGGATCTGTACAAGGAGGGTGTCCGTGATGTGTGTTGCGTACACCCAGTAGTTGCCTTGGAGGCAACCGACAACAAGATGGCAGTGTGGATTGTAGAAACGACAATACGCGACGACGGACCTGTTCCGGGCCGGTTATATCGGTGTGCCACTGATGAGGGTCGGTCAAAGCGACCTGAGATCATGTAACCAACTCTTCCCGCCCCTACGGGGGCTTCTTTTACCTAACCAACCAGGAGAACACGATGAAATACCTTTGCAATGCAGTGTCGCTTGAGATGATTACGGATCAACTAAGCAAGGACTTCGAGGCGATATTCATAGAGTGCTCCGAGATACACAGCGTGGCAGAAGTGCTGGACACGCTCGACCAATGGTGGGTCAGTGGCGGATGGGAGTCCGTAGTGGGGCACGCGGACACTGCTAACTTACTGACCAGCCTACTGGGCTGTGACGTCGAAATGCGGCGAGTCAGCCTATCTCTGAGGCCTGGGGACGAAATGGTCGTCGCGCAGTTCGACGGACCGAGATTACCAGAGGGAGCAACCAGCCTTCCCGAGGGCGCAAGTATCCGCTGGATACACTGTTGTATCCACTAGGAAACTTGGAGCCCCTTCGGGGGCTTTTATTTTTAACTAACCAGGAGAGACACAGATGAAGAAGATCTACACGATCACGATGAAAACCGGCGAGAAGGTTAAATTCTCGGCGGACTTTTCGGATGCAGATTCGGCTGTAATGGCAGTCAAGGACCGAGGGCAAGAGTTCCCGACTCGGTTGCGCGTTGGGAAAGGCTTATCCACCATGGAGCAAGTTGCTCCGAGCATCGTGAAGAACATGGGCTACGCTTTCTGGCTCTTTGGAGCAAGCGTAGCGAGGACGTACGCGGTTGACGGCACTCCGCTGTACAACGGAGTGACAGCGCTCGAGTACATCGAGTCATTAATAGACTCGGTGGCTTAACCCGCGATCCCAGCCCCTTCGGGGGTTTTTCTTTTAACCAACCAAACAGGAGAAGCTAAGCTATGCGAAGTATAGAGATTGAGTTGCTGGTACAGGAGTACCAAGCCAGAGTGCGAAATGCTCAGTTGACGGCAGCGGAGACGTTGCTGGGAAAGTTGATACAGGAGTATCGACTGCGTAGCGTCCCAGTGGCGGAGCGCACGTACGGGGAGCGTAAAGAACTAGTCGATTTGGAGTTGTGGTTCCGAGAGATGAAGCTAACAGCTTAACTCGGAACTTTCGTTTTAATTAGAACATAGAACAGGAGAAGCTATGATAACAAAAACTCCACGGCTGTCAAAAGCAGGCCGCGAGTACACAATCACTTGCGAGCACCCAGACCGTACAGTCTGGGTGCAGATTACAAGAGGCAGCCGGGGAAACCTGGTTGGCAAAATTCAGGAGGGCCAAGAAAGTGGCATGCTCGTTTTCTTCGACGAGCATACGCAAGCGAAACTAGTGGATACCCATTTCGCTTGCGTATGCGTAACCCATACCCAAGCAAGGTATGGATTCGCGAGCTTAGGTGACTTTCTCCTGACGGAGAAAAACAGAAACGTAGAGACGACTTGCTCTATTATCGGCGAAAAGCCGATTTATGGAGCGTCGTCTCTGGTTGAAGCGGTGCTTCGGCATGATGAAAAGATGCAGACACTGCTAACCCAGCGCGCAGATGCGCGCGTGGCCGAGCTTAACGGCCACAGGGAGGCATCACGATGTTAAAACTCGTAATTGTCTGCTTGTTGCTGTGTTGTTTATCCGGTTGTCTGTCGCCCTACGGGCGACAGTTCCAGACAAAATCGTATTCGAGTTGGCAACTCGAAACGATGGAAGTCCCGCCTCCCGGGAGGCGAAACCGTGAAAACTAAGATAAGGTTTTACCCCGGGGGTGGTGTGCGCAAGTTGCACACCACCCGCGATCTAGAAGTATACGGAGCGAAGTCCCGTAAGCGGGCTTCGCACGTGGAACCAGTTAACCCCGTGTTGCGTTGGTTATTCCGCTGCCTCAGGGCAGCGACGCATCACAGGGAAGGAGCCGTCGCTGCGTTTACGCGGCGGTGGCCCTGCGATTGGCAGGCTACAATAATTGCTGGCCCCACGTTGGGGCCGTTCCGGACGAGGAAGGAAGCGATAGAGGCCGAAGTGGCCTGGCTAGTCGTGAATTTTGTGCTGCAAGGCACAAACAGCACAGACTTATAATCGCGTTATAGCCGCGGTTTAGACCTAAATACGGGTCTAAAACGGGGCAAGATACCTGTGGGATCCGTTTATCCCATGGTTTATACCACTTCAATGCCCGTATCGGCAGATATTATCTGTCAATACGAGCAACTAACCACTAA
>JBDNFH010000105.1:0-3432 GCA_041689915.1 Candidatus Nanopelagicales bacterium
AAAAGTATCAGTCAATGGAAGTGGAAGGGATGGGCGGCACACATTTGCCTGCTTTATCGACGTGGATGGGTACCTAGCGCCGTGGCGTTTCGAATTGCAGTGCGAATTCGCGCCACTTGCTCGTTTCCGCCAGCCAGAAGTCGTTCCGGACGTAAGCGGCAAAAGTGCGCACGTGACCACGACCCTCGAAGTTAACGTATTGGCCGGTGCCGGACCGCCAGTAATCGACCACGTGGAATGTCCGAAGAACTGGCAATGGAACTGCGATATAGAAGCCGCCGCCAAGCACGAGAGTCTAGGATTTTTGTGCTACGAAATCCCGTTCAGCCTATCGTTTCCCGAACAATCCACTGCGCAATTTGTGCGTGTCGTCGTGCGGTCGGGCGAACAGTTCAGCCGTTCGGGGCTTCGTGTGTCTCCACGGTCAACGCCAGGGTATGAGGTCACACCATCCCGACTTCTTGTAAACACGAAAACGTCCGTGAGCAGGTTGACTTTAAACTGCAGATTCGGCGATTCGATGGTGCCCTTTTTCGGCTGGAATGCTCGAGCGCGGCGATTTTGGGGGTGACGGTGAAGTGCGCACCGGAAATGGGAGAATCACACTACGTTAATGTGAAAATCGATCCCGTTGTTCTTAGTTCTAAGCCGGTGTGGTCCCGATCCCGCGTGACTGCCATCTCGAATGATGGCAAAGAATCCCTTCTTGCTATTCCAATCGCAATCTTCTGACTTTTGCTGTGGGTTTAGAATGAAAATGCCATTCCTGACGTATCTCTGGTTTCTGTTTTTCGCGATTTTCGTAGAGGTTGACGGGCGAATAGCATACGCCCAGCTTACTTCCGAAACGAAGAACCATGTCGGGGTGATAGCGGAAGCTAGCCTAGCGAATCGTGATTCGCTTCGACCGTTTTCAATGAGGTTTCGCTACTCAAAGGGAGAAGCCAAAAATCTTCAGTGGGCGGAAAAAGGTAGATTCCGGGTGCCGCCGACCGTCGCGGATTGTGGTTTGTGGTTTGTGGGAGGACGCGGGGCGGCGACGATTTGAACGAATCGCCCGTGATGAGTTTGATATTTCCAAGGAGTTGCAGGGACAAGGGCGCGGAACGATAAGCGTGCCGTTTCACAGTCGCAAAATTATAGAGTTTCAAGGGGAGCTGAAGGCCAGTTACTCGGCGGGTCTGAAGTGTCTTGTGATACGCCCGGATTCAGATAGTCGAATCGGTATTTCAGGTACACCGTTCGACGCGGGCGTCATGGGAAAGCGGGAGACCGGCCATCCGGCTCGAAAGTTAATTCGGGCGATCGAAGCTGAATCGGATGTGCAATTTTACGGAGAAGTGGAGATCGGAGGCGATTTATTGTTGCATGTCGCGTTGAATTCGTCGGGGTACATCTGCAGCATCTACTTTGATCCAAATCGTGGCTTTCTTCCGGTTCGCATGGAGTACCGGCGAATCGCAGGTGATTCGATCGCCTTCCGACTGCTGGTGGTGGGTATTGAGGAGGTGGGTGGATCATTTTTCCCGACGCGCGTCAGGCGGGTTGCCGTATCCCCAAGTGGCGAAATGGAGGCGTGCACGTTAGAAGAATGGGTCGTTACAGATTACCAAGTGCATACGCCGGTGCCAGATTCTGAATTTGCCATCGAGATACCCAATGGGGTGAGGATTCACAACGGCGTGAATCCTCACGGGCAGTTTGGGTTAAAACAGGGACGCTCCATCAATTTGGAGGCTCTGCGAGAACTCAGCCAAATTGCAGCTGAAGACAATTTTGCCAAGTTGAAAGCGTCTCGGCGAATCCTCACCAGCGCACAACAGAACTCAACGAATCGGGCAAGTGACTCGCCGTTTCATGCTCATCCGTTGCTTATCGGGAACGTGATTTTTATCGCGACATGTGTTGCTTTGTGGTTCATGCGGCGTCGCCGAAAGAACATCGTCAAACCTTGAATTGAAGGAGAGTAAAGATGAAGTCGAAAATTTTGTTTGTATGTTTCATGGGCTTAGTGGTCTGTCAGTGCAGCACGTAGCTGGAGTCAGCGAACGGTCAATGTGAGGGTGAGGAGAAAATCAGTGAAGACGAAGTGTGCGACGGAATGGATTATTGTGCAGACACAGTATCTGAGTGCACGGGTTGTGCCAATATCGTGGATTGCGGGGCAGGCATTTCCGCAACGGTCTGTGAATACGGACTGGATGTCGTCGCCATGGGATCATGCGTTGCGAGCGTAGGTGATCCGGGTGCGCCGTATCATCACCCGAGTTGCGTATGGTGCGATGGTCCGGTCCGCTGCGCAGAAGGGACGGGCTACGCTGACCAGAACGACTGTGAGAATGACATTGAGGCATGCGCCGTCTACCGAACCACGACAAGCGGCGATTGCTACGACACTTTTTGGGCGGAATAAACATCCATGCTCTTGTCTGTTTCCACACGTCCAAGCGAGCGTCACGGCGGACGTTCTGGCACCGCGAAGCTGTACGTACACGCCAATCGAGCTTCGCGGTTGCCAATCTCGAATCGGTCCGGCTTCACGCTGATCGAGCTGCTGGTTTCCATCAGCATCATTGCGGTGTTGATGTCGTTGATTCTGCCGGCCGTTCAGAATGCTCGCGAGGCTGCTCGGCGGACGCAATGTTTGAATCGAGTGCGAAATATTTCTCTGGCACTCACGGGATGTGCGACGGCTCAACGGTGTTATCCGGCGGCCGGATATTGGGGCGGTGGGCCGGCTGCGGATAAAGACAATCCCGGTCCGCACCACAATTGGGTGGTGGATATTCTGGCGTATCTGGATCGACAGGATTTGGCGGATCGCTGGGACAAAGACGAACGGACAACCGGTGCGACCAACGCTGAATTAACAAAGATGCACCTGAGTGTGCTGGTGTTGCCGCAGAGCAGTTCGCAGAACCGGTTTTTGTTCCGGATTCCGTAGCCTTCGGTGGCTCGAAGAAGAAAACGTAGCCGTCATCACGGCGGAGCGTGATGGCTACGTTGGGTCAACGGATCAAAGCTTGCGCAAACCAATAACCCCGCGCAATGCCAACTTTTCAACAGCCCGGCGCGTTGTTAAATCGAGTGGAAATGCACTCCCGACCGCCAGCAGCATTCACTACAGGTCAGTATCCAGCCCCGCCCAGTGAGCTTGCCCAACTCTGCCTCGTACTGGCCACGCCTTACGTGCGGGATCTCCCCACCTGACTACGAATCGTGAAGATTGTAGCGATTTTAGGGTTGTGTTTCACACTACACACTACACACTACACACTACACACTACACACTACAAAACGCGTTTAGTAAGTTCGCGGCAAGTGAAACAACTGTGTATGGCTGAGTGGTGATTACTTTATTCTAGGACGTTTCCAATGTCACAGGTCGCCTCAACGTTGCTTCTGGCTCGCATCGCGATCGCAGTCGTCTTT
>JBDNFH010000106.1:0-5035 GCA_041689915.1 Candidatus Nanopelagicales bacterium
CCAACCCCACCATTGCGGGTTCCTGTACTGCCACCGTGGGGGAACGCCGCGGGCAAGCCCTCGCCGCCCTGATCTTCGGCACGCATGCCACGGGCGTGCCCGCCACGGGTGTGGGCTGCACTAAAAGTTGCATCACACCGATAGTCGTGAACATCACTGTTGACCTCACCGTGCCGATCACCGCACTCGACAGCACGCTCAACCCTGATTCGATTGGTTGTGATTTCCGGCAGCTCTTGGCGGATCCGGGGGTGAAAGTATTCGCCCGCCCGGTCCCGGCCAACGAGGCGGGTCATGTGCTTGACGTGGGGCGTAAACGCTACCAAATCACTGGCGCGTTGCGCCGGTTGATCATCACCCGCGATGGCCACTGCCGTTTCCCGGGGTGTAATGCCACCGCGACCCGCTGCCACATTGATCACGTGACCCCGTGGGATGAGGGTGGGCGTAGTGATGTGGGTAACCTGGGCGCATTATGTGTGCGACACCATCAACTTAAAACCCACGGTGGCTGGCACCTCACCAACAGCACCCCCGACGGTTCCTGTACTTGGCGTAGCCCCCAAGGCCTGACCTACCACCACTACCCCGAACCAATAATCACACCCGCACCACAATCAACACCGAAAACTAAAACCCAGCGCGCCGCAAAACTGGAACCACCCGACACGACCGACCCACCCGACACACCACCGTTTTAACCAGTTTTGAGAAAGTATGCATCGTCCGCAAGGGCGGGGATGAATTTCTCACCCGTTGCTGACCGGTTTCCCCCGTCCAACCGTCCAGGAATTGGGGTGTATCAAGGTTCTTGGACATGGCAGGTGATGACGTTAACTACCCGTTGACAGATCTGCGGAGTCAATAATTCGGTAGGAGTAACCCTGCTCGGCCAAGAATCGTTGCCGGTGTTGGGCAAAGTCAGCATCCAATGTGTCGCGCGTTACCACCGAATAGAAATGTGCAGTTCGCCCGTCAAACTTTGGCCGCAAAATCCGCCCTAATCGCTGTGCTTCTTCTTGGCGTGACCCAAATGACCCGCTGACCTGGATGGCGACGGTGGCCTCGGGGAGGTCAATTGAGAAGTTTGCGACCTTGCTGACCACAAGGAGTTTAATTTCACCAATTCGGAATTGTTGGTAGAGGCGTTCGCGTTCTTTTACACTCGTTGCACCGGTAATGACTGGAACGCCAAGATGCTCACCGAGTTCTGCCAATTGATCTAGGAATTGACCAATCACCAAAATCTGTTCACCTTCGTGTTTATGCACGAGTTGATCGACAATCTCG
Organism: Candidatus Nanopelagicales bacterium; assembly: GCA_041689915.1. GTDB lineage: Bacteria > Actinomycetota > Actinomycetes > S36-B12 > S36-B12 > UBA4592. The sequence goes on from JBDNFH010000106.1 coordinate 1,291, forward strand.
ATTTTTTCGGCAGCGCTGGCTGCCAGGCGGTACTTGTCCTCTTGCTCGGCCATGGCATAAGCCATGCGGTCGGGCTCGGGCATGGTGACGCGAACTTCAACACAATCTGCTGGCGCGATGTAACCCTGGTTTTCAATCTCTTTCCAAGGTGCGTCATAACGCTTTGGTCCAATGAGTGAAAACACATCAGACTCGCGACCATCTTCGCGCACCAGTGTTGCCGTTAGGCCAAGACGTCGGCGAGATTGAATGTCCGCGGTGAACCTAAAGATCGGAGCAGGAAGTAAATGGACTTCATCGTAAATAATCAAACCCCAGTCACGTGAATCAAAAACTTCTAGATGTGTGTAGATGCCTTGTCGTTTTGTTGTCATCACTTGATAGGTCGCAATTGTTATTGGACGAATCTCTTTTTTTGCACCTGAGTATTCGCCGATTTCGTCAGCGGTCAGAGTGGTGCGCTTAAGCAATTCATCTCTCCACTGCCGAGCACTGACCGTATTTGTTACTAGGATCAACGTGGTTGCCTGAGCCCGGTACATCGCCAACGCGCCCACGAGTGTTTTACCTGCGCCGCAAGGTAGGACCACAACACCTGAACCACCGTGCCAGAATCCATCAGTCGCGTGTATTTGATATTCGCGTGCTTCCCAATTCGTTCTAAGCGAAATCGCATGACGTTCACCGTCAACATAACCGGCGACGTCTTCAGCTGGCCAGCCCAGTTTCACGAGTGCTTGTTTGAGGTGGCCTCGTTCGCTGGGGTGAACAACAACAGTGGTTTCGTCAATCCGTGTACCAAGAAGCGGTGCGACCTTCTTGCTCTTGAGAACCTCTTCGAGAACTGCAACATCAAGTGCCTGCAGGATCAAACCGTTCGCTGGATCGCTATTGATCTGCAGGCGACCGTAACGCGACATGGTTTCGGCGACGTCGATAAGTAGTGAGTTTGAGACCGAGTAGCGCGAGTAGCGAATGAGAGTGTCAATAACACTTTCGGCATCGTGGCCGGCTGCCCGTGCATTCCACAGGCCCAGTGGCGTCAGGCGGTAGGTGTGAATGTGCTCGGGTGCACGTTCAAGCTCAGCAAATGGGGCGATCGCTTTGCGGCAGGCAGCGGAATCGGGGTGATCAACTTCAAGGAGCATGGTTTTGTCGCTCTGAACTATTAGGGGTCCGTCGGTCATATCCTGCTCTCGGGTCGATTAGGGTGAACAGGCAATCTTAGCGCACTATGACCTAAGTGGCGTCGGCTGGAGTAGCCCTTGGGGGATTTAGGCTTGATCAGACCGAAAAGGTGTAAAAACTGCTAATAAATAAGTGTTTAATCTATTAAAATAGAAACGTATTTCATGCTAATATAGGTACTATGTCTTCTATCCCGGTCATCCCAAGATATGCACAGCAGGTTTTGGACGACAACCTCGATAATTTTCCGGCGGTCATGATTGGTGGGGCAAGGGCCGTGGGAAAGACCACGACCGCCGCGCAACACGCCAAATCATTTGTCTCACTTGATGATCCCGCGGTCCGTGAGCCATTTCTAGCCAACCCTGACGTTGTCTTAAGAACCTATGAAGAACCGGTATTGCTTGACGAATGGCAACTTGTCCCTGAGCTCCTTGGCGCGGTGAAACGTGCGGTTGACCAGGACAGTTCACCTGCGCGGTTCATCTTGGCGGGGAGTGCTGCGCCTAAAGCCGGACACACTCAGTGGGCTGCAACCGGGCGCGTTGTTCAAATGAATATGTATCCATTAACTCAAGCCGAAATTAGGAGCGCTGATCAAGATGAACTTGGGCAACGTGGAGAATTCTTGCGTTCACTTGTGAGTGGGCGAGTGGGAAATTTAGATACGAACTATTTGAGTAGCAACAACTTGGAAGATTACGTCGAAGCGATCGTCGCCTCGGGTTTTCCATTTCTGCACAGCCGCAAGTTCGAGAATTATGCACGTGCAGATTGGTTAGAAAGCTATTTAGGATCTGTTACGCAGCGCGACATTTTAGATATCAACTCGCGCGTTCACCCCGAATCATTCAGTAGATACGTAAGAGCATATTTAGCGGTGGCGGGAACCTACGCGAGCGAACAAACCTTGACGCAAGCGGCTTCGATTTCGCGAGCAACCGGAACCACCTACCATGATTTACTGGAAAGACTTTACTTCGCGCAAGATATTTCGTCATTTGAGTCCAACGAACTGTTTCGACTCACGAAAGCTGCCAAGCGAATGATCCTTGATTCCAGTTTCTTGGCACCTGATGTTAATCGGTACTTACAAAACGGAAATATCCTGGGACGGGCTCTGGAAGTCTTTGTGCATATGCAATTGATTCCTATCTCGAATGTCAGGCCCAACAGATTTCGCATATTTCACCTGCGCAAAATCAATTCCGGATCTGAAATTGATTTTATCTTGGAGACTCCACATGGTGGAGTGATTGCAATTGAAGTGAAAGCAAATGCAACTTCTTCACATAAGGATGCGCGCCACTTAATTTGGTTACGCGAGCAGATGGGGGAGCGCTTTATCGCTGGACTGGTGTTGAATACCAGCCGAAGCGTGAAAGAACTTGATCGGAAAATTTACGCAGCGCCAATTTCTTGCCTCTGGGACTAGTGTCCTGCGCCGTTAATTCGTTTTAGAAGTCGTGCGAGGGATTCGAGGATCTCGTCGGCGGTCTTTGTCCAGATGAATGGTTGGGGGTCGGTGTTCCAGTTTTTGACCCAGGCCCGGATGTCGGCTTCGAGCGTTTGGACGTTGCGGTGGTCACTTCGCCGGAGCAGGTCGGATGTGACGTAGGCGAAGAACCGTTCGACTTGGTTGATCCAACTGGAGTAGGTCGGGGTGAAATGCATGTGGAACCGAGGATGGCTCGCGAGCCATTTCTTCACCGTCGGGGTCTGGTGGGTGCCGTAGTTGTCACAGACCAGGTGGACATCCAGGTGGCCGGGAACCTCGTGGTCGATCTTGTTCAGGAACTTCGTGAACTCAATGGATCGGTGGCGCCGGTGCAGGCTGGAGATGACGGTGCCATCGGCGGTGTTGAACGCAGCGAACACACTCGTTGTCCCATTGCGGATGTAGTCATGGGTGCCTTTCTCGGGCATGCCAGGCATCATCGGGACCCCCGGCTGGGACCTGGCCAAAGCCTGGATTTGGGATTTTTCATCCACACACAAGACCACGGCGGCTTCGGGCGGATTGAGATACAACCCGATGACGTCATAGACCTTATCGACGAACTGCGGATCATTAGACAGTGTAAACCCGTCCGTGCGGTGCGGTTTAAGGTCGAAGGTCTTCCAGATCCGCCCAATCGTGGACTTGGACAATCCGCTGCGTTCAGCCATCTTTGCCCGCGACCAGTGCGTCGCGTTCGCCGGCGTCGATTCCAACGTCGCCACGACCACGTCCTCAACCTGATCGGCGGTGATCACCGCCGGACGGCCCGGACGCAGCTCATCAACCAGCCCATCGAGACGATCCACGACGAAGCGGCCACGCCACTTGCCGACAGTGGCCGTCGAGCAATGCAACGCCTGCGCGACCGTCGTGTTATTCGCACCCTCGGCGGCGCACGCCAACACAATCTTTGCCCGCAACGCCAACGACTGCGCCGACTTTGCACGCCGCGACCACCGCACCAACTGCTTGCGCTCGTCCTGGGTCAATATCAACTCGGCCCTTGGCCGTCCAGATCTCGCCATACCCCATCATACAACTTATTGGGCGAATTTA
>JBDNFH010000107.1:0-5291 GCA_041689915.1 Candidatus Nanopelagicales bacterium
AAGACCATTGATAATCGTCTCCAATCGGGTATTTTGGGAGTGTGCTTGTGATGAGGCACAAAAGACAATTTGATTCATGCGACGAAAGTCGTTTGATTAACCCGGCTCGAAAAGCATCACCTTTTCTTGTCGGGTTTTTTCATGGAGTAATACGATGCGAATCGAAACCGTTTGCGGTGATACCAAAGACGAGGCACAGTTATTGTGCCCATGGGCGATTTTCATTTTTCAAATCTCTCCACATCCAAAGGGGTAGCTAAACACCCCATCACACGGGCGATCATCAATAAGTTAAACCACTTGGCTGGGCTTGAGCAGTCAATCAGCCTGACCTTCATTGACTGTATTGATTTGGCTGAGGGCAAATTAGTTGAGGTTCGAGACGAGGAGGTAGTTAACCAGAATGAAATCCGGCATGAAGAAGACGATTGTATTTATCAATAACACTCACGAAATGAATGGAATAAACGAAATGACCAGAACCAGCATTTTAACAACAAAGTTCGACTCTCGGGGCAAGCGTAACAAGAATTGGTTGTTGGTGGCACTGCTATGTGTGCCGCTGATTCTTCTTGGACGCATCGCTTTCGCCGACGAGAAGTTACATCCGCTTGTTGCAGATCTATACGATTTACCCGACGATCTGAAAGCACAATTTCAAGAGCTTGACGAGAACCAACGGCGATACCTCATACAAATACTCTTGGGGTATTCGCACGGGAATACACTCACGCAGGGCAGTACAGTCGTGTTAGGTCGTGTTTCTGTCGATCAGGTCATATCAGAGACTGCATTTATTGGGAAGTATGCCGGTACTTCTATATGGGTGACTGGAGTCAATGCAGATTCACTCACTGATGATTCGACAGTGAGCATGGTTGACTTGGCTTTACATGTCGACGGTACGCAGAGCTACACAACAGTTCTTGGCGGGTCTAAAACAATCGTCAAACTACAGGCATTCAGCACGGAATCCGCTAAAGAAATTATGCAGGCGCTGCTAATGCGGCGTGGGTACCGGCTATTCCGTATTAACGGGCGGAGGAAGAAGTGCCATGTACATTCAGTAGCGAGACTTTCGGCTACAGTCACCTATTTTAACGAAAAAAAACCAATCCGAGTACTGGCTGAAGCTTTTTCTCCAGAGGATAAACAGTGGCTCACCGACAGAGACAACATCTCTGCTATGAAAAAAGCCAAGCGTGAATGGGATGCTGCTCACCCTGAGGAGCCAGATAAGAAACCGGAATGAAGAAGATGATTGTTTTAGTCACAAACTGGAACGCTGGTGCCCGTAAACGGCACCCTAAAACATAAAGAGGATAATATGATTAGTGCAGCACAAACAATGAAATCGATGATAGAGCAATTAGCCGAATACGCTACGATCGATTTCCTGAAAACGGAAGTCGAAACGTGGAATGCAATTGTTGAGGTCAATGATACTCGCTACGAGGCACGAACCGAGGTCGAGAACTGCGAAGATAGAATCAACTGGCTAAAAGCTACTATCAAGAACTGCGAAGATAGAATCGATAGATTCAAAACTAAGGGCCTAGGCAACAAAGAAAGCCTGAGAGAGGCCAGTACCATGCTAAATTGGTGGATGGGAACATTGATGAATCTCCTTGCGAGCCAACTGGATACATTTCCCAAAAAAAAGGAGCACAAATGATGAGTGAAGAGATTAGCTCTCCACCCTACCCAACTGACGCAACAAACATGCCAACGTTGTTACGGTACTTAAACGATTTACGGACTTGGATGATTGAGCTGGGTCCCTGGGCCAACGAGACAGCAATGTCGCTCGGAGCAACAGCCTACATATTACCGGACGAGTCAGACATACCGCCAATCCCTGACATGAATCACATGCAGATGCTTGCAATCAACGACGTCTTTAATACTCTCAACACCATGAGAGCCTTGCGAGCCAACTGGGATAGGGTTGTGCGTATAAACGAAGAGTGTTGGGAGTCTACACGATCTGTGCAGGAACGCCTGCAGTGTGTTCGCGCGTCTTTCGATATTCTAACAAATGCGTTTATTTTACCTGAAGTGCGTGAAGCTCGAAACGAGAAGAGCAAGAGCCGGATGTTAGCGTCAATGCGGGAAATGATGCGGAGAATGGGTATGGACGAAAACGCAATGCTGAGTGAAGGTTTTATGTTCGAAGGGGACAACACGCTACTGGACCCGAGAGGTCGGGCTGCCGACAGCGGTAAACTGACCGATCTGGAGTTCGATGCGTTGTTCCACCCACCCGAAGAAGATCTTGAAGAGGAAGATTAACTTATGCTATTAGCCACGATTACTGAGGAAGCTGCTGAATTACACATTTCTAACTTGAATGAGGGTAGGCAACCCTCGGCGGGTTACGCCCGCAACGAGCACATGTATTTGACTGTGCTACGCCAGTTGCAGGGAAAACGCTTTGCGGTTGCCGAGGATGTCATGGGCGGGATCAGCGAGCACATCCTGATCATACCTGACTGCGAGATAGTGAATCGGCAAAATCAACCGATTTACTCTAAAGTGATCGCAATACCAGAGGGCTACATTAAGGATCTTTATCGCGACTACGCTCCGGCAAAGGAAACTCCAGTAGAGGAACCAGAAAGCAAGAAGATCAAGTATCTGGTAGTGCGGCTGCTTACACCGTGGGTGGATGGTTTCCAGGCTTTTCAACAGCCAGAGGTCATTGAAAGTTTGGAAGGCAGGCAGAGTGAGTGTCCTAAATGCCAGAGCACCAAGCTGCGAATCAGCCGCTGGCCTGACTGTGGCAAGTGTTTCCATCTATGCGAGAACTGCCGCGCGAGATTTCTCACACAGCCCGAGCCAGAGGCTCTTGCTGGCCACGAGCAGTAAAAAATGAGGTAAGATGAATTGAATACACAGATACAAAGCAAGAAACGTCTGTTGGCCTTACCGTGGCCGGATGACGTTCCAGTGTTGGTTGGAGAAGATATCGATAGCTACGTCGATACACTCGGACGCAGCAGGAAAACAATCCGGGATTGGGCGAGGGAGGTTTTCGGAACTGAAACTAAAGAAGAGCAAATGCTTTACGATCAGTTCAGTTACGTGTTCTACGAAGTGATGGAAGCCAACTGCGATGTCAGAGATAAGGGCCTACTGAACTTCTCGAACGTACCATCAACACCAAACTACCAGTCAACCAAGGCCTACTATTCCACGGACGAAGTTGCTGCCTGGTGGAATGAAGCCTTACGTGAGGTTGGTTATGAAGTTTAATCCGTAAAATAAAGCAGGAGTAAAGCATTGAATAACGATGCGTCAGATAGGTTGATACCACCAAAAACTCCAAGGCTGGAAAAACTACGAGCTACACAAGCAAATAGCCAGATAATCGGCGAGTTCCTGGAGTGGTTGAAAACCAACTACGCCTCGAAAGAGGTTGGTTTTATTAACATCGAAGAAAGCCTACTGGAGTTTTACAGTATTGATTCCGAAGCGCTCAAGCGTGAGCGTCGTGAGATTATGACCTATCAGCAGTCGCTGGTGACTAACAACGACAGAGGGAAGAAAATATGTTAAAAACCGAAGCGGCTGAGCTGGTAAAACGAGTGCTTGCAGCGAATAAGGCTGGCGCTACGGTAGATGAAATCGCAGATTTCGTTAAAGAGGATTTTGTACCTAAAGACGCTAATGTCGTTTTCGATGGAAATATAATCAACGTTCGTGAAAACGACAACCCGTTAAATCGCTGTACTGCGGTGGTCGGAGACGACATTCAAAGCGGGCGGTGCTACTGCGGCAAACCAGCGGATATGTTGGCCGACGATCGTACACGCTCAGAAGCGTACGTCTCTATGTGCCGCGAACATTTTAATCAATTTAAGCAAGGAGTCACAGCAGGCGAGCGTATGCGGAGACGCAATACAGACGAATACTAAATCACCCTTGAGGTAGTTAAAACTTTCTAACACGGAGCAGATCTAATGCAAGAGTACAGTTACCGCAGATCGAATGGCGGACACTTATTACACATTACACCGAAGGACGGTTACAACGCATTATGCGGTTATAGACCCACGTCTCCAAAAGGTCACATGATCCGCGACCGCGGGCGTTGGGTGGATCGGATGTCAACCACCGTAACGCTGAAGGGTTCCGGCAGGGTTTGTAAAAAGTGCCTGAAAGAATACGAACGAGCAAAGGAGAAAGCTGATACAACAAAACCAAACTAGGAAGGAAGAAACATGCCGGAACCTCGACCGCATAGTAAAAAGTTCGATGGTGAGTTTTTGTTTCATGGGCAGTTCGATGATTTTCTGGTGGAGCTGTTTGATACCCACAAGTTCCAGGAACCAAACCATAATCAACTAGGTTATCGATTATGGGATAAAGACGAAGTAATCTTTGAGGGTTCCGATCTCGGTAGTCCCCGACACGAAAAGATGGGAAGCAGTATTCAGATTATTTCTTTATTGGGTTTTCTGAGCTTGAGAGATGGGGATACTGATGCTGAGTATTTCGACAGTTATACGCGCAGACAACTGGAGTGGAGAGACGAGAGAGCAGAGGATTTAGGACTCTGGGCTTACAGCTTAGCTGAAATGCACGGAGACATACCTAACTACGACTCTCGGCGAAAATCAGAAAACCCAACCTGGGCTTGCGACAACTTTGATTGCGAGCACCATGACTGGGTAATTTGCAGTTCTTGCCACACGAAGTTTGGTGAAGAACGCTACTGCATGTAACAGCAAATGGAGGAGAATAACCTGTGAAGTTACACGAAGCGTTACGGGATGCGTTGGGGTACCTTGAACTGTGCGAGGCGGATCCGAACATCAGAATCAACATGGGTTGGTGGTTTGTATGGAACGACAATTACTTCAGGGATTATTGCACTGTCTGCCTTGCCGGTGCCTATTTTTGCGAGGGCGTGTTTGAAAGGTCGCTCGATCCTAAAATGATGTGGCGTCCCGGTAATAAACCTCTGTACGGTGCTCTTGATATGCTTCGGTGTGGTCGAGTGACAGAAGCAATACGGCACTTCGGTACCCGATATCCTACGGAACAGAAGTGGGTAACTGTATGTGATTACGAGAAGAATCCCACGCAATTTAAGCAGGACATGCGTGAGATTCTAGAATACCTGGAAGCCGAGAATTACTAAATCAGGAGAGAGTTATGAAATTACATGAAGTATTGAGCGATGCGCTGCGATACTTGGAAATGGCCGAAAAGGATCCGAACATTTGGATCGATATGCGGACTTGGTTTGATTGGCTGGACGTTGACAAGACTCAATGTTCCGTATG
>JBDNFH010000108.1:0-42169 GCA_041689915.1 Candidatus Nanopelagicales bacterium
AGAGAACAGGGCACGCCGAAGGGCCGAGACGCTGATGCTGCGTATCGATTGGTGCATACGTAAGATCTACTGATCCCCAATCATGATTGATCCATTTTTTGATATTAGACTAAGAGTATAGCAGGTCCAGCCCAATACCCGCCGCAGGGTATGGGGTTCTTTGGAAGCAAGAATGAGGGAATGCCCGTTTTGTCCCTATAACGGGGTGGCCGACCATTTTGTTGTCAAGGGGGTTGCCATTACGTTGTGTCGAATGCTCCGTGCCGGCAAGGTAATGGTTCAGGCATATCTGACGTCAAGTACAACATTGACGATTGGATCGCACTCGTTGACTTGATGCTTGATCGGGTATTTAGCCGACTACCTTTTTCCTGGTTGACTTCAAAAGTAGTGTCCCAATGTTAGAAACGACGACCCCTTCGGCGAGGCCTTCCTGTTGGCGTGAGGTAACTGCGTCATTCAGCATCACCGAACAGAATGGACAGACAACCGCGATGGTCTTTGCGCCGGTTGCGATTGCTTCGTCACCGCGGTTTTTGTTGACTTGGGTGCCAATCTTTTCTTCCATCCACATTCGAGCGCCACCGGCACCACAGCAGAACGACTTGTCGCCGGAGCGTTCCATTTCAATCTTCTTTGCGCCGGTTGCTTCAAGTAGTTCACGCGGCGGCAGGTAAATGTTGTTGTGACGACCCAAGTAGCAAGGATCGTGATAGGTGACGCTTCCACTCGGCTCGTTAATAGGTGTGAGCCGATTGTTGTTCACCAATTCACGCAGTAATTCTGTGTGGTGAACAACGTCGTCGTTGCCGCCAATTTGCGGGTACTCACGCTTGAGGGTATTTAAGCAGTGTGGGCAGGTCACAACAATCTTGGTTGCTTTAATCTCATTGAGCATTTCAACGTTTTGCTTTGCTTGCATTTGGTAAATGAATTCGTTACCTGCCCGGCGAGCAGGGTCACCAGTGCAGGTTTCGCCGTCACCTAGAACCATGAAATTAACGCCTGCAGTGTGAAGTAGTTCCGCCACCGCTTTTGTTGTCTTCTTTGCGCGGTCTTCGAATGCTCCAGCGCAACCCACCCAGAACAGGTAGTCAACGTCGGCTGGAATTGTGTCCTCGCCATTGCGGCCAAAGACCCGACCCTCAAAGTCAACTTCAGAGATCCACGCATTGCGGTCGGCGGCGTTCATGCCCCACGGGTTGCCTTTTGTTTCGACGTTTTTAAACATTCCGTTGAGTTCACTAGGGAAGTCTGAGGCGACCATGACCTGATTTCGGCGCATGTCAGCAATGTGGTCAACGTGCTCAATATCCACCGGGCACTGATTAACGCATGCGCCGCACATGGTGCACGACCACAGCACGTCGTTTCCAATTACGGGAAGTTCAAGTGAGAAATCACGATGACCGTCGTAGGTATAGCCATCTGTGCCGGCATGTTCGGTATCTGTTCGATCACCAATAAATGGACGTTGCACTGACTCCTGTTGTTCCGGAGTGAGAGTGGCTAACGCTTTTTCATCAAGCTCACCAGCGCCAAGATTGGAACCCTTGGCTGCGAGCAGGTAGTCGGAAGATTCAAATAGGTTGTCACGAAGGTCCATGATCAAGAGTTTTGGACTCAGTGGTTTCTCGGTATTCCAGGCGAAACATTGGTCTTGGCAACGTCCGCATTCGGTGCAGGCCATGAAGTCGACGTAGTTCTTCCACGTGAATTCAGAAATGTGGCCTTTCCCGAAGAGTGCATCTTCAGGAGGATCTTCAAAGTCAAGTGGCTTTCCGTCGTACATGATTGGCTGCAACGGTCCTAGGGCGTTGGGCCTGCGCGAGGTATAGACGTTGACCGGTGCGGTGAAAATGTGAAGGTGCTTGCTGTTGAGAACAATCAGCAGCAGCACAAGGATGACGCCAATGTTGAGCCACAGGCCAGCTGTTTCAATCCACTCATTTACCTGAACGCTGAAACCATTAATCCAGGTCGCGACGTACTCCGATGCGATTGCACCACTCTTGAATGGGAACGCACCGGTGTTGACCTGGGCTGCGCGGTAAAGAAAGAGTGTCCAAATAACGTTGAAGATCATGAACAGAATCAGCCATGCGCCAGTGGTGTGTGAACCAAAGAACCGCGACGCGCGCCCGTCTCTACGTGGATCATTTGTTAAACGAATGAAGGCAAAAATTGTGATACCGACGAGCACCAGGATGGCGAAGAGATCTTCAGCAAATCCAACGATCGCCCATGTACCAATAAAGGGAACCGCGAAGTCCGCAACGTAGAGCGCACCGAATGCTTCAACGATTGTCAGGCCAAGAACTAGGAACCCCCAGAATGCAAATGCGTGCGCGATGTCGGGCACCAAACGCTTGAGCAGCTTGCGCTGACCGAGTACCTCGGTTGCTTCGGCTTCAACCCGAATTGTTGCATCGGTGAATTGACCAACTGATGCTCGACCACTGCGCGCTAGTGAAGATAGGAACCAACCTCGCTTTGCACCAAAGGCGAGAAGTACGAGGGCGAGCACTGTGCCTACAAGGGCGCGAATGAGCATTTGATCCATTGGGGAAGAAGGGTACTAACTGTTCACGCAAGGCACCCCTTAACAACAATACTACGCATTAACGGGTGATATGATCAATTTATGCGTAGTGATGCCCCGGTTCTCATGCCGACTTTTCGGACCCAGACCCAGGGTGAACTTTTGGCGCTTGTCCTTGACCTGCCAGAGCGTGAATGGACCATCAGTGAACTCGCAACTTTGACGGGAGCGGCCTTAACTTCGATTCAGTCTGAAGTTGCCCGACTTGAGTCAGCGCAAATCCTCGTGTCTCGCAAGGTAGGTCGAAATCGCTTGGTCAAAGCGAACCTGGCGAATCCCGTTGTCGCACCGTTAACCCAGGTAGCTCTTTATTCTTTTGGGCCTCGCCCAATCATTGCTCGTGAATTTGCCGAACTTGGTGCAGATGTCGTAATCCTGTTTGGCTCATGGCCGGCGCGCCTCGCTGGTGAGCCGGGTCCGATCCCAACCGACATTGATGTACTGATCGTTGGAGATTCACTGGCGCGTGAAGATGTCTATGCAGCAGCAGAAAGAGCAGAGGCGCAACTTGGGCGCCCAGTGAATCCGGTTCTTCGAACGTCAAAAGCCTGGAGGCACCCAGCGCAGGATCCGCTACTTGACGAGATTCTTCGCCGGCCATTCATTGACGTTACCCGCCAAGCGGAAACTTTATGACTTGGCAACGGGGCGCCGAACACGTAACGAGACTGATTCGCGAAGGCAAGCTTGAACATATTCAGGGACTGGCAGCTGATGGGTCTGCACTCCTAGTTTCAGCGGACAACTTAATCAGATCCGCAGAGCGCGAGGTTGCATCAAACCCCGAAGCTGCATTCGTGCTGGCCTATGACGCCGCTAGGAAATCATGCACGGGACTCTTGGCTCAACAGGGGATACGGACAAAGTCTGGTGGGCATCACCCAGCTACTGAAGAAGTTGTGCGCAGTCAGTTCGGCGGTCCATTTGATGCATTTGGAACAATGCGGCGGCGCCGCGCTGAAATTGAATATCCTCAAACATCAGGCGACGACGTCACAACTCAAGAAGCATCGCAGACGATTGCCCAGACGCGAACGATTTATGAGGCAGCCCTCCTTTTACAAAATCAACTCAGTTTCTTTCGCCCTTGATTGATCGCGAGTAGCATGCGATTGTGGCCACAAACCCTGATCGTTCCTCGTACTTCCCAGCTATTGAGAAGAAGTACGAGCAACCCATGTCGTATTGGTTTGATCAAATGAAGGAAATATCTGACTGCAAATATCCGGAACAGATTGCCTACCTTCGGGAGAATTACGGGTTCACTCAAGCTCATGCGAATGCATTCGTGTTGTACTCGCGCGGGTCAACAACTTCACGTAGCTGCCACAACATGGATGAATACCTCAAGAAGTTTGATGCAACCAAACAGGAAACTGTTCGGGCAATTTTTAAAGCCATGACCAGCAAGTACCGAAAAATGGAAGTTGTGATTGCTTGGAATCATCCGTTTGGCAAGATCGGTGATCGTTACATCATGGGTGTTTCCGTTCACCAAAAACATATTCTGTTGGGCCCCACTCACACTGACGTGCTGACAGAGCTTGTGACCGAACTTTCACCGTATGTTGTGAACAAGAAGACGTTCAAGGTTCCTGTCGACTGGAAAGTTGATGGCACAATCTTGCAAGAGATTGTTGAACGGACTTTGAATTCATGAATTCAACAGGACTGACAGCTCAAGAGGTTGTCCTACAAGAGCTTCGCTCTGCTTTGGCTTCCGGTGTGTTGATGCCGGGTCAGCAATTGGTTCAAGAGGACCTAGCCGAAGAGTTGGGAGTCAGTCGAGTCCCAATTCGAGAGTCACTCAAAATCCTTGAAGGTGAAGGACATGTGACCTATCACCCCAATCGCGGTTACTTTGTCACTGAACTTTCGGCGACGGACTTATCCGAGTTGTATCGAATCCGGGAGATCCTGGAAGCAGAGGCTTTGACCCGCGCGGTTGCCGAGGTAAGAGATGCAGACCTTAAAGACATTGAAGAGATACTGAACGAAGTAAATGCCGCTGCAGCAGCCGGCGATGTTGATGCTCTCACTCAAGCGAACCGCGCGTTTCACCTCTCTATCATTGAACTTTCTGGCATGAATCGGCTCAGCCGCCTTATTCGCCAACTGTGGGATGCATCAGATATTTACCGGACCGTCTATTTTCGCGAAGGGTCCAATAGGGAACGAATCTTTGCAGAACACCAAGAAATTTTCCGGGCATTGCAAACTCGTGATGCGCACGCGTTGATCAAGGCGCAGAACCACCACAGGGAACAGGCTGTTCAGGTTTTGAATACCGTTATTGGCTAAGTGCTATTTGTAAATCTCGCATCCGTAGCCGTAGCCGTCACCATCTCGATCCAGACCGTAGGGATCTTCACCGGTCACTTGCACGACCATACGAATTTCTGAGCAACCTAAATCAGGTGCAACTGAGATACATGGTTTGTCATTTGAATTGCATTTGACGAAGCTGGCTCTCTGGCGTTGGGTCTGGGCGAACCAGTTGAGCTAATCCAGGGGTGGCATCAGCACCCGGATATCATCGTAAAATTCACTATGAGCCGACCTGACTCAAGTAATATGCTTTCAATTTGACCGTTAGCCTGATTTAGGGCACAATAGGGAGGCGTTCATAAAGCGCCAAACAGATAAATGACAAAGGAAAGAGGAGCCACCTAATGGCTAGAGCAGTAGGAATTGACCTAGGCACGACTAACTCGGTTGTCTCGGTACTTGAAGGCGGCGAGCCGGTCGTGATCGCAAATTCCGAAGGCGCCCGCACCACACCATCCGTTGTTGCGTTCGCAAAAAACGGTGAGGTGCTCGTTGGTGAAGTGGCTAAGCGTCAAGCGGTAACCAACGTTGATCGGACGATCCGTTCCGTGAAGCGCCACATGGGCACGAACTGGAATGTTGATATTGACGGCAAGAAGTACACGCCACAGGAGATCAGTGCGCGTACCTTGATGAAACTCAAGCGCGATGCTGAGGCATACCTCGGTGAAACCGTCTCTGACGCCGTCATCACGGTCCCCGCTTATTTCAACGACGCACAACGCCAAGCAACAAAAGAAGCTGGCGAAATTGCCGGTCTGAAGGTTCTGCGTATTATCAACGAACCAACGTCGGCGGCACTCGCTTACGGCTTGGACAAGGGCGACCAAGAACAAACCATCCTGGTATTCGACCTTGGCGGTGGAACATTTGACGTTTCCCTTCTTGAGATCGGTGACGGAGTTGTTGAAGTCAAAGCAACCAGCGGTGACAACCACCTTGGTGGCGACGACTGGGACAACGCGGTTGTTGACTGGATGGTCACGCAGTTCAAGAACGCCCACGGTGTTGACCTGTCCAAGGACAAGATGGCAGTGCAGCGCTTACGTGAAGCAGCTGAGAAAGCGAAGATTGAGCTCTCGAGTTCACTCGATACCTCAATTAACCTGCCGTACATCACCGCCAGCGCTGACGGCCCCCTTCACCTTGAAGAGACCTTAAGCCGCAGCAAGTTTGAGTCACTGACCGCAGACTTGCTCAAGCGCACCAAGGCACCATTTGAGGCTGTCGTCAAAGACGCCGGCGTCAAGATCAGTGACATTGATCAGGTTGTACTTGTCGGTGGTTCAACCCGCATGCCAGCAGTCGCTGACCTGGTTAAAGAAATGAGCGGCAAAGACCCCCATAAGGGTGTTAACCCTGACGAGGTAGTTGCAATTGGTGCAGTACTTCAGGCTGGTGTCCTTCGCGGTGACGTGAAAGACGTTCTCCTACTTGACGTAACCCCACTATCCCTCGGTATCGAAACCAAGGGTGGCGTTATGACCAGACTGATTGAGCGCAACACGACAATCCCAACCAAGCGTTCTGAGACCTTCACAACAGCTGAAGACAATCAGCCTTCAGTGTCCATCCAGGTGTACCAGGGTGAACGTGAAATGGCTGCTTACAACAAGGCGTTGGGAACATTTGACCTCACCGGTCTGCCACCAGCACAACGTGGAGTTCCTCAGATCGAGGTCACATTCGACATC
This sequence comes from Candidatus Nanopelagicales bacterium, assembly GCA_041689915.1. GTDB lineage: Bacteria > Actinomycetota > Actinomycetes > S36-B12 > S36-B12 > UBA4592. Next base: position 6,625 of record JBDNFH010000108.1, read on the forward strand.
GATGCCAACGGAATCGTGCACGTGTCCGCTCGTGATACTGCAACAGGTAAAGAGCAGTCCATGACAATTTCCGGTGGATCAACCTTGAACAAAGACGACATTGATCGCATGATGCGCGATGCTGAAGCACACGCAGATGAGGACAAGCAGCGCCGCGAGGAAGCCGAAGTTCGCAACAATGCTGAGGCACTGGTGTACCAAACCGAGAAGTTCCTGGCTGACAACGCCGACAAGGTTCCAGCAGAAGCGAAAGCAAATGTTGAAGGACCATTGGAAGAACTCAAAAAAGCAATCGGAGAAAACGATGGACCCGGAATGCGCGCGGCAACCGACAAGGTTGCAGCTGCAAGCCAGGCACTCGGCGCGGCAATGTACAGCGAAGCCCAAGCTGGCGGATCTGAAGAAGCTGCGGAAACTGCAGCAGATGCGTCCGAAGAAGACGTCGTTGATGCCGAGATCATTGATGAGGATGAATCCAAGTGAGTGAAGAAGAGGGTGTAAGGGTAAACGACAAACGTCGAATCGACCCTGAGACCTTCGAGGTTCGCCAGCCCAGTGATGACTGGGCTGGCGAACCACTCGCGGAGATGGACGTTGAAGGAGAAATCATTGAAGAGGAAGTCGGCGGGATCGAAGAAAAAATTGGTGAACTCACTGAGGACTTGCAACGGGTTCATGCTGAATACGCGAACTACCGCAAGCGCGTTGATCGTGACCGTGAGGTGAATCGTCAGCTTGCCATGGGTGCCGTCTTCTCTGAACTCCTGCCAGTACTCGACGACCTTGAGTTGGCTCGCGAGCATGACGAACTCACTGGCGCATTTAAAACCGTTGGTGAGAAGCTCGAAGCGACTTTAAACAAACTGGGGCTCGTGAAATTTGGTGCAGCCCAAGATCCGTTTGACCCCAAAAAGCACGAAGCTCTGGCAAGTGAAGAAGTTGACGGAGTCACCGAACCGACCGTGATCGCGGTATTCCAGCAGGGCTACCTGCAGGGAGAGCGCATTTTACGCCCAGCTCGGGTCAGCGTCGCCGGAACCTGAGCCGTGAACGAGACGAATAGATAGAGACACTCAATGAATAAGGATTGGCTCGAGAAGGACTTCTACGCCTTAGTGGGTGTCACTAAAGATGCGACACCCGCTGAGATGAAAAAGACGTACCGCAAACTCGCACGCGACCTGCACCCCGACAAGAACCCGGGAAACAAGGAAGCCGAAGACAAGTTTAAGGCGGTGTCTGAGGCCTACGACGTTTTATCTGACGACAAAAAGCGCAAGGAATACGACGAAGGTCGAGCACTTTTCGGATCGGGTGGTTATGGCCCAAGGCCAGGGGCTGGTGGCGGAAACTACAACGTCAACTATGAAGACCTCTTCGGCGGAGACCAGAGTGGATTCGGTGAGTTCCTCGGTGGAATATTCAATCGTGGTGGCGGTGGCGGTGGCGCAGGTGGTCGATCGCGACAACCACGACGCGGTCAAGACATTGAGACCTCCCTCGCACTTTCCTTTGACGATACTCTTGATGGCGTTACCGTTCCGCTGAATTTACAAAGCGATGCACCTTGTTCACTGTGTCACGGAACCGGTGCCAAAGCTGGTTCAACTCCTCAGGTCTGCCCAACCTGTGGCGGCAATGGCCAGGTTTCCCGCAATGCGGGCGGGTTCGCCTTCGCAGAACCGTGCCCTACCTGCCAGGGCCGTGGACTTTTTGTTGAGGATCCCTGCAACAGGTGCCACGGCTCTGGCCGCGGCAAAAGCAATCGAACGGTTCAGGCCCGCATTCCTGCCGGTGTCAAAGACGGCACCAAGATTCGACTTAAGGGCAAGGGTGGTCCCGGTGAACGGGGCGGTCCTGGTGGCGACCTGTTTGTCAAGGTTTCCGTAAAGCCACATCCGCTCTATGAACGCAAAGGCGACAACCTCAGTGTTGAAGTCCCTGTGACTTTCGCTGAAGCAGCACTCGGCGCTGACATTGTGATTCCGGTCCCACGCGGTGGAACTGTGAACATGCGTATTCCAGCCGGAACAACAACCGGTCGCACCTTCCGCATTAAAGGCAAAGGCGTCCGGGGAAAAGACGGTAAGAATCATGACGTACTTGCGGTCATTGACGTAGCGGTCCCACAAAACCTGAATGAAGAAGCCAAGTCAGCGCTCGAAGCGTTCGCCCAGGCAACCATTGATCAAGATCCACGCAAAGACATTTATGCACTTGGTGCGAAATCATGAGCATTCCATTTGAAGACAACATTGTTGCCTCTGAAACCCCGGTCTACGCAATTTCAATTGCGGCGCAACTCGCCGGCTTACACCCCCAGACTTTGCGGCAGTACGACCGCGTTGGTCTCGTATCTGCGCACCGGATTGCGGGAAGAAATCGTCTGTACAGCGCGCGCGACGTGCAACGATTGCGATACGTTTCACAATTATCAACCGAAGGCTTAAGCATCGAAGGAATTAAACGAGTTCTTGAGCTAGAGGAACAAGTCCTTGAACTTCGTGAACGACTGGGCGAGTTTCAACGTGAACGCACATCACGCGCATTGGTGGTGTGGCGACCACAACTCAAGAATCGGGGTTAGTAATGGATATTGCATTTACCACCAAAAGCCAAGACGCCATCGGAGCATCAGTTCGCATTGCGGCTGCTCAAGGCAACCCCGCGGTTGAACCCATCCATCTTCTTGATTCACTTTTACAACAAGGCCCAGGTATTGCAACTGCACTTCTTGAACACCTAGATGTTGACGTATCGGCCTTCACGGCAAGAGTGCGGACGGATCTGCAGGCACTTCCTTCAGCATCCGGGTCAACTGTTGCAGCACCTCAATTAAGTCAATTAACTTTCAAAGTTCTCAACAGCGCGGATGCACTGGCAAAAGAACGCGGTGACGACTACGTCAGCACCGAACATTTGCTGATTGCGCTCGCCCAAAGCGGCGGCAGCGAGGCCCCGAAATTACTTGAAGTGGTGGGAGCCACCGGAGCATCATTACTTCAAGCACTACAAGACACAAAAGGGAGTTCGCGCGTGAGTACACAAGATCCAGAGGGCACCTTTCAAGCACTTGAAAAATACGGCATTGATCTCACCGCGCGGGCCCGTGAAGGCAAGATCGACCCGGTGATCGGTCGTGATGAAGAAGTGAGACGAACAATTCAAGTTCTCTCCCGTCGCACCAAGAACAACCCTGTTCTCATTGGTGAACCAGGTGTTGGAAAGACAGCCGTTGTTGAAGGGTTGGCCCGCAGAATCGTTGAAGGCGATGTCCCCACTTCGCTCCTTGGCAAGACCTTGATTTCCCTTGACATGAGCGCCATGGTCGCTGGAGCCAAGTACCGCGGTGAATTCGAAGAGCGCTTAAAGGCAGTTCTCGACGAAATCAAGGGCAGTGACGGTCAGGTCATTACTTTTATCGATGAACTGCACACTGTTGTTGGCGCTGGAAGTAGCGGTGATTCCGCAATGGATGCCGGCAATATGTTAAAGCCAATGCTCGCCCGTGGCGAATTACGCATGATCGGTGCGACGACTCTTGATGAGTACCGCAAGTACATCGAAAAAGATCCGGCACTCGAGCGTCGTTTTCAGCAAATATTTGTAGACCAACCAAGTGTTGAAGACACCATCGCGATTCTTCGTGGCATTAAGGAAAAATACGAAGCCCACCACAAAGTTGTCATCTCCGATGCAGCACTCGTTGCTGCAGCGACAATGTCCGACCGCTATATAACCAGTCGCTTTCTGCCCGACAAAGCAATTGACCTCATGGACGAGTCAGCGAGTCGACTGCGCATGGAAATTGATTCCTCCCCCGTTGAGATTGATGTGCTGCAACGTCAAGTCGACCGGTTGCGCATGGAAGAACTTGCAGTAGCGAAGGAGAAAGACGACGCGTCAAAAGAGCGGCTTGCAAAGATTCGTGCCGAGATCGCGGACAAGGACGAAGAATTACGCGGACTTCGCACGAGATGGGATGCTGAGAAGCATGGCCTTGACCGCATTGGTGAAATCAAGGTTCTGATTGACGACCTGCGTGCCGTTGCCGACAAGGCCCAACGTGAGGGTAACTTTGAGCAGGCCTCACGAATTCTGTATTCCGAACTTCCTACTTTTGAGGCGGAACTGGCAGCAGTAACTGCCGAAACCAATGCGCGTGAATCCACCATGGTCAAAGAAGAAGTCACCGCGGACGACATCGCTGAAGTTGTGGCAGCGTGGACCGGCATTCCGGCCGGACGCCTACTCGAAGGTGAAACCGAGAAGCTGTTGCGCATGGAGGACCACCTCGGCGAGCGGGTGATTGGCCAACCTGAAGCTGTGCGTGAAGTCAGTGATGCGGTGCGTCGAGCCCGGGCCGGAATCTCCGATCCCAACCGCCCAACCGGTTCGTTTATGTTCTTAGGTCCAACGGGTGTTGGTAAAACCGAGTTGGCGAAAGCACTCGCCGAATTTCTCTTCGACGACGAACGCGCAATGGTTCGCATTGACATGAGTGAGTACTCCGAGAAGCACTCGGTCGCTCGCCTAGTGGGTGCTCCCCCCGGATATGTCGGTTACGAACAGGGTGGGCAACTCACCGAAGCAGTACGCCGGCGTCCATATTCGATTGTCTTACTCGACGAGGTTGAAAAAGCCCACCCCGAAGTTTTCGACATTCTTTTGCAGGTCCTTGACGACGGTCGCTTGACCGATGGCCAAGGGAGAACTGTTGACTTTCGCAACACCATCTTGATCCTGACCTCGAATCTTGGATCACAATTCTTGATTGACCAAGATGTGCCCTTCGAGGAGCGCAAAAAAGCGGTCATGGACATTGTTCGACAAAAATTCCGCCCAGAGTTCCTTAATCGGCTTGACGCGATGGTCACATTTGATCCCCTAGGTAAGGCGCAACTTGCCAGAATTACCACGATCCAAATCGATCAATTACAACAGCGGCTCGCTGACCGCCGGATCACCCTCGAGTTGGAACCAGAAGCACTCACCTGGTTGGTTGATCGCGGCTTTGATCCGGTCTACGGTGCGCGTCCGCTGCGCAGGCTCGTGCAAACGGCTGTTGGTGACAAGTTAGCCATGGCGCTATTAAGTGGTGAATTAGTCGACGGTGGTACCTGTGTAATCACGGTGGCTGACGACGGCGAGTCACTTAAGATTCGTTCATGATTAAAACCACTATTCATACCGGACTCATTGCCGCACTGCTCTCCCCGTTCTTGACATCCTCCCGGCCCTAAAGGGCCAGGCTTTCTTTCACCAATTCGGTAAAGGCGGGTAGGAAGTCAATACTGATTGCGTTGAGGAACCAGAATTATAATAATGTATATGCCCGTATATGAAATACATATACGGGCATATACATTCATATGTTTTGGTATAGTTAAGCCATGAAAGCAGTCGATAACCCGTACGAGCCGAGCGCAGGTTGCCCCCCTGCCGCCCTCACGGGAAGAGATCAGCAAAGAGAAATTTGGGAAATAGCCTTACGGCGAGCAGAAAAAAAGAAATCAGCGCAGTCAGTCGCGCTCTATGGTTTACGTGGGGTAGGCAAAACAGTCCTCTTAGTTCAATTCGAGAAAGAAGCCAAAAAACGCGACTGGATAACCATGCGAATCGAAGCCACTACAGGGAAACCGCTTCGTGAACTGCTGGATCGGGAGTTGAAAACTGCCCTGACTGACGCGATACGTCCGAACATGGGTAAAAAATTTCTTAAGGCCCTGAAGACCGCTACCTCATTTTTCCGTGTATCACTCACGTCTGAAGGTTCTTGGCAGTTCGATGTCGATTTGGAACAAACGGACGGAGGTGGTGCGAACACTGGAGTGCTTGAAGCTGACCTTGGGAAAATCGTGACGGACCTCTCCGAAGGCGCGAGAGAACAAGGCGTCGGGATAGCGATCCTAATCGATGAAGCCCAAGATTTAACGCAAAAAGAACTAAGCATCCTGGCTGCGCTCGCGCACACTGTTTCGCAACAGGGCCTGGCTTGCGTGTTTGCTTTCGCTGGTTTACCCAGTCTGCTTAAAAGACTCTCGGAAGCGAAGTCGTACTCCGAAAGATTGTTCAATTTTCAGTTGATAAGTAACCTTAATGAAGAGGATGCTAAAGAGGCTCTCCGTAAACCAGCGCAAGAAGAAAACGTCGAATGGGAACTTGAAGCCCTTAACCATGTTGTTAAAGAATCCGGCGGCTACCCATACTTCCTTCAACAATTTGGAAGCTCAACGTGGGAATACTCCGCGGGCCCTAAAATTTCTTTGAAAGACGCCGAAATTGGGACGGCAACAGGATGGGCGAGTCTCGACTCAGGATTTTTCCGGGTCCGCTGGGACCGAGCCACCCCTTCAGAGAAGAATTACCTCAAAGCCATGGCTGACGATGGTGGAAGCAACAGTTCCGTGAGAGACATAGCTTCAAGACTTTCTCGTGAGGCTCCTGGTGGTTTAAGTTTGACAAGAAGCAACCTTATTGACAAGGGCCTCATATACGCTCCCGAACATGGAATGGTTGCATATACGGTTCCGGGCATGGCTGATTTCATCACCCGACAGCCCGCCGAATAAGTAACCACCACAATTTTAGGTAATTCGTTGTAGTCGTTTGGTGGCTTCTGCCAGAACTTCTGGCTTCTTGCAGAAAGCCCACCGGACGTATTCTTTGAAGTCTTGTCCCGACTCGGTAAAGACCTGGTGTGGGATCGCCACAACCTGGCACTTATTTGCCAACATTCGAGCGAATTCAAGACCGTCGGTGTGACCGAGTGGCGAAATATCTGTTGTCACGAAATAAGTTCCCTCTGTCGGAATTACTCTCATTCCCGTCTCGGCTAATCCAGCGCTGAGTTGATCTCGCTTAGCTCTGAGGTCACGCCGAAACTCAGTAAAATACTGATCGGGCAAACCAAGCCCCTTAGCGATCGCCAATTGAAATGGCCCGCCTGAGACGTAACTCAAATGCTGGCGCACCGCTTTAACTGCTGAAATCAAAGTGTGCGGACCACTTGCCCAACCAACTTTCCAACCGGTGAATGAGAAACACTTTCCGCCTGAGCCGATAGTGATCGTGCGTTCAAACATTCCTGGCAAGGTCGAAATCGGGATATGGCGGTTCGAGTCAAACCACAAATGCTCGTACGCTTCATCAGAGACAACAATTAAGTCATGAGCAATTGCCAGATCAGCGATCGCACTGAGTTCCTCGATATTGAAAACAATGCCGCTGGGATTGTGGGGTGAATTGAGTAGCAGGACTTTTGTAGCGGGAGTGATTGCTTCCGCCAGTGCTTGGACGTCTGGCCGCGAATCAGGCTTTATTAGTGGAACCCCAATGGGTTTGGCGCCGCTTAAGTCAATAATTGCCCGGTAAATATCAAACGCCGGATCAAAAAATACCACCTCGTCACCTGTTTCAACGAGCGCCAGCAGACTTGCGGCGATTGCTTCACTTGCGCCCGTGGTTGCAACAACACTCGTATCAGGATCAACATCAAGGTCATAGAAGCGCTTCTGGTGCGCAGCGATCGCAGAACGCAGCTGCGGAAAACCATGCGGTGGCGGGTATTGATTCCCTCGACCGCTTTCAATGCACGCGATGGCTTCATCTTTAAGTTCCTGCGGACCGTCGGTGTCCGGGAATCCCTGGCCAAGATTGATTGATTGAGTTTCCAACGCAAGGTGTGACATCTCAGCAAAGATCGAGACGGCGTGCGGACGCATCTTCGGGACCAGTAAGTTTTCTTGCACGCGCTAACCCTAGGCCCGGATCAGAGCAACCCTCATGCTTAGGTGGGTAAGTGACCGAGCGATTAATTGGGCCAGGAGCGCAGATTACTTCCCAAATCGAATCGGCACTTGAATTGATTGCACAAAGTGCCGAGACCTCTGATCAATCGGGAGTTCCCCGCAGTCATATTGATTTACTGGCTTTGGCGCGTGCCCATGGCACTCCGCGGGAATTAGCGCAGCAGCGCGAACTAACTGAGCGACTTGCCGGTGCCGATGCAAGCACGTGGTTCTGCTGGAGCCAGCACCAAACACCATTACGCACCATGCTTGCTGGCGGAAATCAGTCAGCCAGTGATGCGCTTTCCCAACGGTGGCTGACTGGATTACAAAGTGGCGAGTTCCTTGCAGCAATTGCATTTGCGCATGTGCGACGCGGTGGGCCACCGAATCCCGTCGCGCGTCCAATTGAAGGTGGTTGGGAACTAACCGGAAAACTTGATTGGGTTACGAGCTGGGATATTGCCGATGCCCTGATGCTGTTAGCCGCAACGAAAAATAAATCTCAATTCGTAATTTTCTACCTGCCAATTGCGGATTTCACCTCACAGTTTGAATCCTGTGTTGTGGGTGAACCGCTGCGGCTACTTGCAATGTCAGGCACGCACAGCAGACCAATTGATTTTGATCACACATTCATTAGTAGTGACTATGTGTTTAGTGTTACTGATTCGACCGAATGGCTAAAAGCTGATGCAACTAAAACCGTCTTGCCAAGTCCTGCCGCTTTGGGAGTTGCGCGGGCCGCGATCGAGCAACTCAATGAAGTGTCGGTAGCAAGAAAGCAAGCCGCAGGACAACATGTTGCGAAATTCCTTGCGCAGGAATTTGAATCCCTACGCGCACGTGCTTATGCGGCAATTGACAACCCCGAAACCACCAGAGCGGAATTAGTTTCCCTGCGCGTGCAGATACTGGAATTCGCTGTTAAGTGCTCTGTCGCTGTAATCACAGTTAGTTCAGGGGGCGCAATGGTGGTGGGTAACGCTGCCGAACGTCGGGTCCGTGAAGCCATGTTTCTTCAGGTTCAAGCACAAACCGAAGAGACGAGAAATGCTGCACTAACTCGATTAATCGAATAAAACCCATGAATGGGTTGGCCAAGAGGCCGCAATGTCTGATTTGATGGAGTCATGAGAAAACTACACAAAGTACTTGCTGCGCTTATTGCGTCAGCATTCACCCTAACAGCATTTGGAGCCGTGCCAGCTCAAGCAGCTGACCCTGCCAAGGGTGAGTACACCCTTTCGGTCAATATGCAGACGGGCCAAATCCGATTGCTGCCAGAAGACATTATCGTGATTACGGCGCAGACGAATCCAACGACCGGTTACACGGTGAGCGCCAAGGTTGCCGGTAAGAAGAAGGGCGTCAAACTCACTAAAGGTTTTTACGCCCCAAATCCAAATCCCTCCGGTGCCGTCGGAGTTGGCGGATACATCAACTGGGGCCTAGAGGCCCTCAAGTCAGGCGTCGCCTACGTAGTAGTTACCACAAAGGCGCCAAGTGGTGAAGTGACGCTCAAGCAGCGCCTCAAAATAATTGTGATGGCAGCCAAGTAATTAATTAATGTGAACGTCGAATTCTCTTAACGGGTGAGTTCGCTGAACCCGCCTCGGTGACAATTCGAATAACACATTGATACCTGCTTTGAGTTAGGTTTCGAACAACTGCCGAATCATTTGAAATACGAGCAGAGCGAGTGGCTCCAGCGCCTACGGGCGAGCAGAGCACCCGCTCTGTTTTTATTGGTGAACTATTTGCGATTGATGGATTCACGATGAACCTCGCACTTTTCCCACTGAATTTGATGGACTTGATTGCACCAGCAATTGGCTGATCACTTGGCATGGCAATGATAGGGGCTGAAGCGGTTGAGTTGCCGCGCTCATTAGCGGAAATCGCGGTGACCGCGTATTCGAAACCAGTCAGTAGACCAGAAATTGAGCACGCGCCGCTGATGCTTCGTTTAGTTGGCGCCGCAAAACAGGTGAAAGTTTGTGTCGTTGTTGGGTCTTCAGGGTTTGGGCCAATAACGGTGGCGCCATATTGCGTGACCGCGGTTCCATCTTGACCACCGATCATGGTGATCTTCAGCTCACCCAGAAGCGGAACCACTGAAACGTTCGGTGGAGTTGTTGGCACCGAGGTAGGCATGGCACCAGCGCCCTGCAAAAATGTATTGAGTGAACTCACCCGGCTATAGACACCGGGATAGGAACTTGCGCAATCCTCGCCCCAACTGACTACTCCAATCAGCCTGGGTCCAGCGCTGCCTAATGCAATTAGCGGTCCACCCGAATCACCCTGGCAGGCGTCAACAATTTCCTTGCTGGAATTAACTCCCGCGGCGCAGATCATTACAGCGTTATCAACTTCGCGATTCGTGAATCCATTGAACGTGATTCCATTGATGACATTGCGCTTCCCGCCGCCGCAGGAAGGGTTAGGAAAGACAACAACGTCACCTACTTGGAAAACAGCGGGAAACCTATTTCCCGAAACTGCCGTGTTGCCCCAACCCACAACTTGCGCAGCGCTTCCTGCAGCCGTGTACTCGGCGGCCAGCTCAGGAACTAAAGGATCCAAAGTTGGGATGTCAGTTACCGGAGCCGCGAGTGTGAGTACCGAGATGTCGTTCTTGGAAGTTTCAATGTCGTATCCGGGATGAACGCTGACGCTTGTCACGTCAACAAGTCGAATACTTGAAGATTCCAAATCTTGCGTGAATCCTGCGGTGATCTCGGCCGCAGTGCTTTGCTCACCGGTTTTTTGGTCAACCACACAATGGGCTGCGGTAACCAATGTGGTCGGACTCGTCAGAGTTGCCCCACAAAACTGGGCTTCGAAAGCACCCTTCTGCAGTAATTCCTTTGTTTCAAGTAATGCGGCCAAATAGGGGAATTGCCCAGCATTGCCTTCCACCCCGTGGACAACTCGTGGGGAAAGCTCAACCTGCTTGCTGCTCACTCCGTGGGCGCTAGCCAGAGGGAAAACCGACAAAGTTGCAGCCACTAACCCTATGAACGCTACCTTCACCCCAGACTTCACCCTCCAACGGTAAGCCATGCACTGAAGTTAATCGTGTTGAGTGGGTTAGTGCGGTTTGGTTTAAGGCAAACAATTGTCGATGAATCTAGCGAACGTAGGTAGGTCTGAGAATTCTGCAACGTTGATCCCGTGAAGTGTTATGTCTTTGGGAATAGTTGATCCGGTTGGAAAGTAGGCGGTGACCGGGGCTTGGGGCCAGCTTTCGGTGAATGCGGGCAAGGTGGGCACAATAAGGTGGTAACTCAAGATTTTTCTTTTGTTTGCGCGTTGGGCCAGTGCGATTGCTGGGAGTTGGTTGCAGGCTTCGCCCATTGCAATAAAGATCAGGTTCGCCCCGGTGGTGGCTTGCGCGATCTTCTGACACGTTCGTGCCGGGTCCGTTTCAATCTGAATTTCAAGTAAATCCATGAAGTTCGTGTTGCCCAACGCTTCGGTTAGCCCTGGCAGGCTTTCGTCGTTGACGAGATGCACGAGCGTTACTTCATTCATTGAGGCAAGCATATTGACCGTTGATTAGAATGCGTGCATGTCACGAAGCCCGGAATGGAATGCATTACGTCAACAGATATTGGACAAAGCGGTTGTTCGCGGAAAAGTCATTCTTTCCAGCGGGCGCGAGGCTGACTACTACGTGGATCTACGTCGGGTGACATTAGATGCAGAAGCAGCGCCACTTGTTGGGGCCGTCATGCGACAGGTGAATAGCGGTTTCGATTACTCAGCTGTTGGTGGTCTGACCCTCGGTGCTGACCCGGTTGCCACTGCCATGATGCATAACGCTGCAGGGAAGGGTGAACTGCTTAATTCATTTGTTGTTCGCAAGAGCGAGAAGCAGCATGGTTTGCAGCGAAGAATTGAAGGACCAGACGTTAAAGGTGTTCGAGTTCTTGCGGTTGAAGACACATCAACCACCGGCTCATCGGTTTTGACCGCGGTTGACGCACTCTTGGTGGACGGCGCTGTAATTGCAGGAGTGAGCGTGATCGTTGATCGAGGTGCCCGCGTAACAGTTGAAGAACGCGGTTATGAATACACCGCGGCGTATTCCCTTGCAGATCTAGGACTTGAGTAAATCCTTTTTTTCTTCGGTCACACCGAACTACTCCAGTTGTGCCCACTAGCGCATCGCAATCAATATTGATAAGGAATTTCAGCACCCGGGCAGGGCACGGGTAGGTTTCGCCTGTGGACCAAGACGCGACCGAGGTCGTAGATGCTGAACCTGTTGGAATGCAAGCTCTTGAAGTTGGTGTCGGTCCGTGGGAGGGTGACCCACCGGTTGGTGATCAGTGGGACCTTGAGCTCCTAGCAAATGGTGACCGCCGTAATGTCATCGACAAATATCGATACTGGAGGCTCGAAGCGATAGTTGCTGACCTTGACACGTCTCGCCACCCATTACATATCGCGATTGAGAATCTTGAGCACGATTTCAATATCGGCTCAATTGTTCGGACCGCCAACGCATTTTTAGTCAAAGAAGTGCACATCATTGGCCGAAAGCGTTGGAATCGGCGTGGAGCAATGGTGACTGACAAATACCAACACATTCACCACCACCCCGATCCTGCTTCATTTGGTGATTGGGCTTTGGCGGCGGGTATTCCGGTAATCGGCGTTGACAATTTGACTGGGTCGGTTTCGATTGAGACATTCAATTACCCAAAAGAGTGCCTATTGGTTATGGGCCAGGAGGGAACTGGCTTGTCTGATGCGATGAGAGAGCAGTGCCAAACCCTCGTGGATATTGCCCAATTTGGGTCAACCCGGTCCATAAATGTTGGGGCCGCCGCCGCAATTGCCATGCATGGTTGGATTCGGCAACACACAATTCACTGATTTGCCTGTCATCGGTTACCTCTTCGTAATCAAAGCGTGGAAGGATAGGAATTAATAACCGGCCCCGTGACCAAGCGGGCTAATAATTTTGGAGTTCACTTGCCTATTGCATCCCCCGAGGTTTACCGCGAAATGCTCGATCGCGCGAAGGCTGGCAAATTTGCTTACCCCGCCATCAATACATCCTCTTCACAAACAATTGTCGCGGCGATCCGTGGCTTTGCTGAAGCAGAGAGTGACGGAATTGTTCAGGTTTCATGGGGCGGCGCCGAGTTCGCTTCAGGCCAAGGTGTCAAAGACATGGTGACCGGTGCAGTTGCACTCGCTGAGTTCGCACATGTTGTCGCCTCGAAGTACGACGTGAATATTGCGCTTCACACTGACCACTGCCCCAAAGACAAACTCCCCGGTTTCGTGGAACCGCTTGTTGCTATTTCCCAGGAGCGGGTTGCAAAAGGCCTTGTACCACTGTTCCAGTCCCACATGTGGGATGGCTCCGCGGTTCCCCTTGCGGAAAATATGGAGATCTCCGAGCGAATGCTTGATGCGTGCGTCAAAGCCAACATTATTCTTGAAATCGAGATTGGTGTTGTTGGTGGTGAAGAAGATGGTGTTGAAGCAACACACGATGCCAAACTTTTCTCCACAATTGAAGATGGACTCGAAGTAGCTAAGAAGCTTGGTTTAGGTGAGCGCGGTCGTTACATGGTCGCTGCGACATTCGGCAATGTCCACGGTGTTTACAAGCCAGGAAATGTCGTTCTGACTCCTTCGATTCTAAAAGACATTCAAGATGCTGTTGGTAAGGAATACGGAGTTGACAAGCCATTTGACCTGGTATTCCACGGTGGCTCAGGTTCATTGCTGAGTGACATTCGTGAATCACTCGATTACGGTGTTGTGAAAATGAATGTTGACACCGACACCCAATACGCATTCACTCGTCCAATTGCTAACCACATGTTCGTCAATTACAATGGTGTCCTCAAAGTTGACGGTGAAGTCGGCAATAAAAAAATGTATGACCCACGTGCCTATGGCAAAGCGGCTGAAGCTGGTATGGCCGATCGCGTAAAGCTCGCTTGTGAGGACTTGCGCTCTACCGGAAGGAAGATGAAGTAGTAATGGAATCACAAAATTTGCTTGGTGGACCTGACCCAACTCTGCTACCCGTTGGCGATCCCGCGCAAGTTGCATTGGTTTCTGGTCAAGATCCACGCGAGGTTGTTGCGCAATACCCAACCAGTTCACTTGCATGGGCAATGCTCAGCGACCAAACGTGGGATCAAGGTGACGTCATTGGCTCGTATGCGTTCGCGCGCGTTGGTTATCACCGTGGACTTGATTCCCTGCGTAAGAATGGCTGGAAAGGCTATGGCCCGGTTCCCTGGAGTCATGAACCCAATCAAGGTTTCCTGCGCTGCCTGCAAAATCTCGGTCGAGCGGCCGGTGAAATAAACGAAAGCGACGAGCAAGTCCGAATCGCCGAATTAATCGTTGAATGTGATCCAACACTTGGCTAAGCTCGTTCTCATTGCTGGTGCAGGAATCTCTGGGGTTTCCTGCACCATTTGATGGTCGAGTCTTTGATACCGGCGCTTCCTATTTCACCGTGAGTGATCCTGATTTCGCATTGGTAGTTTCTGAATGAGAAGCCGAGGGCGTTGTGCAACCGTGGATGGACATTTTTCATTTCGCTCACTCCGAGGGAATTGCCCTTCGAGCCGCTGGTGCCGTCGACCCAAACGCTTGCCGCGATCGCGGAGCACAGCGGCGGGGAGTTGGATACATACGAGTCGATGGACGCCCTCCGGGCTCACCTTGACGCGTCGGATTTGGCCGTCGTCGAGATTCAAGAAGGACCTCGTACGCGAAACCCGCGGGCGAGTATCGAAAGATCGTCGCGTCTTGCGGGCGGCGTGATGAAGTGATTGAGGTCTTTGCGCGCGATTGGCGAATGGATCCTCGGCATAAAGATCACTCAATGACGAACTTGCCTAGCATTCGCAATTGCAATGTAACACCCGAGGTGAGGCCGCCTCCGATGGATAGTTTTTGTCAGGCTGGTGCGGGGTTGAGGCCGGTTGGCTCAGTGGCCGCGATCTTGGCCATGCATTCGCGCAAGTTCGGTGAGTAAGTGAGTTAAGAAACCTCGCCTGACCGAGTTGTTGAGGGTCATTCGCGCCCAGGCGCGATGGTTGTGTGATTTTCTGCAGTGGACTACTATTCGGACTATGCAAACGTTGCCTGTATCGACGGTGAAGGCCAAGCTGAACGAGTACGCGCGCACCGTGGCCAACGAGCATGTGCGCATCGCTTTGACGCGTAATGGGATTGCCGACACCGTGTTGATCGCGACTGCTGATCTGGAATCGTTAGAGGAAACGATCGCGGTGCTATCGAGCGCAGAAGCGGTTGCGGCGCTGGTCGAGGCTGGCGAAGAGCGAGATGCTGGGGAGTACACGAGTGGCGATCACATGGCGGCGTTGATGCGTGCTCGCGGCACCGCCATATGACTGATGAGGTTTACGAGGTTCGCTATCAACGGCCCGCTCGCCGAGCTCTGAGTGATGATCTGCCCGAAGCGGTTGCTGCAGCTGCTTTTGAGTTCTGCCGTGGGCCCCTTGCACTCAATCCCCAGCGCGTTGGTGCTGCATTGCAGCCCCCGTTAGCGAAGTATCACAGTGCACGGCGTGGGACATACCGCGTTGTGTACTCGATTGACGAACAGGCACGAATTGTTTATGTCGAATGGATCGGACACCGCGGCGAGGTCTACCGGCCACGCTAATGGTGCTCCAAAGGAATCGGCGACCGAGGGAGAGTACAAGTTCAATTCGTCTGCGGGGTGGCAGCTTTCATGCCTTCTCACGAGGTGTCTATATTTTGTGCGAAACGGATTAGGTGTTACCGATCACGCTATGGAGTGATTGATTCAGGTCATCACGACGTGTTTATTGCTCCGCACAACTGCTGTGCGGCGGGGGAATTAGTTAGAGGTAGACCTCGCGGCGGTTGCCGATCTTCACCACGAGAATGCGCAAAGTGTCGTCCTCAATGCTGGCGATGATTCGGTAGTCGCCAACTCGGTACTTCCAAAAGTCGCCAAGTTTGGAACCCTTGAGGGCTTCGCCGATGCTACGCGGGTTGTCCAACGGGGTAATACGGCCATGCAGGAAAGCAAGAATGCGCCGTGCCGTCTGCGGGTCGAGCTTGTCGAGATCACGCTCTGCGGCGCTATCAAACTCAACTTTCCAAGCCATAGCGTTTCATGACGTCAACAAGTGGGATGGATCCGGATTCTCCGTCGCGGTTAGCAATCAGGCGCTGCTCGGAAAGGTACAAGTCTTCGAGGTCATCAATGTGCTCCCGAATAGCTTCGATCATGTAGAACGTTTTGCTGCGACCTGTCATTTGCGCCAAGTTATCAAGGCGTTGTGATACGTCCCCTGGCAAACGAAGTGATACGGCGGCCATGAATTCTCCTACAAATAGAATGTGCGCTACAAGTATTACATAAGACAGTGAGAAACGCTCGCGCCGTATGCTCGGACCCCGGTCGCTTTGCCGGTCAAGACTAATTAATGGAGAATTCAAAGGTACCCAGAAAAATTAAGTGATACGAATCAAATGACCTGCTCCCGGTTAGTGGGTCACAACTCTCATAAACATCGGTCACTCTTCGGGAGTCATATCTACTCCGCTAACCTTTCGTGGTGCCCGCAATAGTTCTGCTTGGCTCCCAATGGGGGGATGAAGGCAAAGGTAAAGCAACGGATCTTCTTGGAGATCGCGTTGATTACGTCGTTCGCTATCAAGGCGGCAATAACGCCGGCCATACGGTGGTCATCGGCGATAAAAAATTTGCACTTCACCTACTTCCCAGTGGAATCTTGACTCCCGAAGTAATCCCAGTGATTGCCAATGGAGTTGTGATTGACCCAGCGGTGCTGTTGGACGAGATCGCAGGACTCAATGATCGAGGTATTGACACTTCGAAACTGCTGATCAGCGCAAATGCGCATTTGATCACCAGTTATCACGTGACCTTGGACAAGGTGACTGAGCGATTCTTGGGCAAGGCCCAGATCGGTACAACCGGCCGGGGAATCGGTCCGGCCTACAGTGACAAGATCGGGCGCGTTGGTATTCGCGTTCAAGACCTATTCGACGAATCAATTTTGCGACAAAAAATTGAGAGCGCGCTCACCAGCAGGAACCAGGTATTGGTAAAAGTTTTTAATCGCCGCGAAATTGATATTGATGCGGTGGTTGCTGATCTCCTACAATTCGCGGAAATCCTTCGCCCCATGGTTCGCGACACCTCACTCGTTCTTAATAACGCACTCGACAAAGGCAAAGTAGTTCTACTCGAAGGCGGACAGGGAACACTGCTTGACGTTGACCACGGCACGTATCCCTTTGTGACTTCAAGTAACCCAACCGCTGGGGGCGCCTGCACCGGGAGCGGAATCGGACCAACCCGCATTGATCGGGTTGTGGGAATTCTCAAGGCGTACACAACCCGCGTTGGTTCTGGCCCATTCCCTACCGAACTCTTCGACGAAGACGGAGAAAATTTGCGGACGATCGGTGGAGAACGTGGAGTAACGACCGGGCGTGCGCGGCGCTGTGGTTGGTTTGACGTGCCGATTGCGCGTTATGCAACTCGGATTAATGGGTTGACCGACACTTTCCTGACCAAACTCGACGTCCTCACCGGCTGGGATCACATTCCCGTTTGTGTCGCTTACGACATTGATGGCGAGCGAAGTGATGAAATCCCCATGACCCAAACTGAGTTCCATCACGCAAAGCCGATCTACGAAATGCTTCCTGGTTGGAGTGAAGATATTTCCGGCGCGAAGAGTCTTGCGGACCTGCCAAAGAATGCACGCGATTACGTCGAATTCCTAGAAGTGGAATCGGGAACTCGAATCAGTGCAATCGGGGTTGGCCAAGATCGCAATGCAACTATTGCAATCAACGACCTCATTGGCTCATGAGCAACAAACTCACTGCCGAGTACGAACCGCAATTTGAGTTAGACGCGCACGGCAATCGGATTGGTCTTTCAGTATCAAATGATCAGGTGCCTTCGGGACCGCGTGGGGAACTGCGCGGAACCTACGCACTGTTAGAACCACTTGATGCAGACAAGCACGCATCTGACCTGTGGGCTGAGTTCGTTGGCGCCGATCACCTGTGGACCTACATGCCGCACGGCCCTTTGGCGGACGAGAGTGATTTACGTGATTGGGTTGAATCAAAGCAGGGAGACAACGACCCCTACTTCTACGCAATCCTTGACGAGCAAAGTGGCAAAGCCCTTGGAGTTGCGAGTTACCTGCGGATTGATCCGGGTGCTCGCAGTATCGAAGTTGGTTGGATCACTTTCGCACCACAATTGCAGCGGTCACGAATTGCAACAGAGGCAATGTTTCTCATGATGCGAAATGCATTTGATCTCGGTTACCGCAGATACGAATGGAAATGTAATGTTCTCAATGAAGACTCAATGCGCGCCGCAGAGCGTTTAGGTATGACTTATGAGGGAACCTTCCGGCAAGCAACGGTGGTTAAAGGTCGGAATCGCGATACGGCTTGGTTTGCCATCATGGATTCGCAGTGGACCGCGATGGAACGGGCTTTCGAACAATGGCTGGATCCGGGAAATTTTGATGACCAAGGGAATCAGTTGGTTTCTTTGGGTACTCTCAGAGGGTGATTGACCAATCAGACCTCGAAGATGAGCGCGGTGTAGATGTCGCGCTCATTCGAGAACTATTAAAATTAACTCCTGCGCAACGGGTTGAACGAATGGTAAATATTGTGAACACAATGCAAGAAATTCAGGCCCACGCTAAGGCTGCACGTAAGTGAGATTTGATCCTTTGAGTATTTGTCGGATTCTCAATCAAGAAGGTGTTGATTACGTAGTACTGGGTGGTTTTGCAACGGCGGTGCTCGGCTCGTCGCTTCCTACTGAAGATATTGACGTCTTGCCGAGCCGTACTAATGAAAATCTAGTGAGATTGGCAACTGCACTTAACCGAATGAATGCAAAAATTAGGACCAGTGACGAACCGGTTCCAGTTTCAATCGATGCCGGCTTTCTTGAACAGATGAAAGTGGTACTCAATCTCGTCACGGAATTCGGAATGATTGATCTAACTTTCACACCGTTGGGCCCTATTTCTGATTTTGAATCTTGGGATAGAAACGCAAGTGACGAAGAGATCGCAGAAAGCTTGAAGATTCGGGTTGCTTCTTTGGACGACATCATTGCTTCAAAGGAAGCCGCTGGTCGGGAAAAAGATCTCCGCGCTTTGCCGTATTTAAGGTCGCTCAGAGACGTCCCTGACGAATAGAAATTACGTTAATTGGGGCTTTGCTCTAACGGCTGATGGGTGGATCTAGAGTTCTGTCATGACAAATATTGATTCTGTTGAGGGCGCCCGGGTTTTTGATCTCGACCGTTCTTATGTCTTTCATTCCTGGAGCGCACAGAAGGCGCTTAAGCCCATGTGTATCGCGGGGGCAAAGGGAAGCTACTTCTGGGACTACGAGGGAAACAAGTACCTGGATTTCGCTTCACAACTAGTAAACGTCAATATTGGACACCAACACCCGAAGGTGATTGCTGCAATCCAAGAGCAGGCGGGGAAACTTGCAACTGTTGCTCCGCAGCACGCCAATGACAAGCGCGGCGAAGCTGCGCAACGTATTGTTGAACTTGCTGGTGGCAAGGCTGCCAAAGTTTTCTTCACCAATGGCGGAGCAGACGGCATTGAAAACGCAATTCGTATGGCGCGCTTGCACACGAACAAAAATAAAATTCTTTCGTCCTACCGCTCGTATCACGGCAACACCGGCACCGCGATGCAAGCGACCGGTGATCCTCGACGCTGGCCAAATGAATATTCGGCCCAGCAGGTTCACTTCTTTGGCCCTTATCTTTACCGTAGCGAGTTCTGGGCTACGACTCCAGAGCAGGAGAGTGAGCGCGCGCTAACCCACCTTGAACATGTAATCCAGTTTGAAGGACCCGGCACGGTCGGTGCAGTGTTGCTTGAGACTGTGATTGGTACAGCAGGCGTTTTGGTTCCACCACCCGGTTACCTTGAAGGTGTCCGGGCTCTGTGCGACAAGTACGAGATCGTCATGATTCTGGACGAAACGATGTCGGGCTTTGGTCGAACTGGAAAATGGTTCGCTTACCAAAACTGGAATGTTGAACCAGATCTAGCCGTCTTTGCCAAGGGTTCCAACTCAGGCTATGTGCCCGTTGGTGGCGTGATTATTTCAAAAGAAATCGCGGCCACATTTGATGAAAAGGTGTTCCCCGGTGGACTCACCTACTCAGGGCACCCGTTGGCTGCGGCTTCCATCGTTGGCTCAATTGATGCGATGAAGGAAGAGAAAATAATTGAGAATGCAGCTTCAATTGGTGAAAATGTTTTAGGACCTGGACTGCGGGAACTTGCCGAGAAGCACCCCGTTATTGGTGAGGTCCGAGGACTCGGTGTGTTCTGGGCACTGGATCTGGTAACTAACCGTGAGACGCGCGAACCACTTGCGCCTTATGGTGGAACGTCACAGGCCATGACCGAGTTGGTCACCGAATGCAAGAAGCGTGGCCTTATGCCATTTGTTAACTTCAACAGAATGCATGTGGTACCACCATGCGTAGTCACTGAGGCCGAGGCACGCGAAGGTCTGGAAATTCTTGACCAGGCGTTCAGTGCAATTGACTCCTACTACCAAGGCTGACCTGACTTGAAGTGTTTGGTCATTGGCGGAGGTGCACGCGAACACGTTATTACCTGTGCACTGCTGCGTGACCCTGAAGTTGAATCCGTTGTTGTAGCCCCGGGCAATGCTGGGATTGCAAAGTTAGTTGACTGCATGCAAATTGACATAACGGATGCGGAATCAATCGGCGATCTTGCAACCAAACTTAATGTGGATCTTGTGGTTGTTGGTCCGGAAGTCCCATTGATGGCGGGGGCAGCGGATGCACTGGCTGCTCGTGGGATTCCTTGCTTTGGACCAACGCGCGGAGCAGCATTGATTGAAGGCAGCAAAGCATTTTGCAAGGAAGTGATGGCCGAAGCGGGTATTCCAACAGCCATGGCTCACGTTTGCACCAATATTGCTGAGGCAGAGAATGCCCTTGACACTTTCGGCACTCCCTACGTTGTGAAAGACGACGGACTTGCAGCAGGTAAAGGGGTTGTTGTTACCTCAGATCGCAGTGAGGCGCTCGCGCATGCGAAATCCTGTTTCGAAGTTAGGGGAACGGTTGTCGTAGAAGAATTTTTAGACGGTCCCGAAGTCTCGCTCTTTGGTATTTCAGACGGCACCACCGTGGTGGCATTGCAACCGGCCCAAGACTTCAAGCGAGTCGGAGACAACGACGAAGGTCCTAATACGGGTGGCATGGGTGCCTACTCACCCCTTCCCTGGCTTGATGAAAGTGTGATTGCTGAAGTCACCGAGCGGGTTTTGCAGCCAATGGCCGACGCCATGAAAAAACGTGGGACACCATTTGTTGGGGTGCTTTATGCAGGGCTTGCCATGACAACACGTGGGATTCGAGTAATTGAGTTCAATGCCCGCTTCGGTGACCCCGAAACGCAAGTCGTGCTTTCACGCTTGGTCAGTCCGCTTGGCCAGTTTCTCTATGCAGCTGCAACGCGTCAGCTTGAGGGCTTTGCGGCGCTTGTTTGGGAACCGGGATTCGCGGTCAATGTCGTAATTGCGGCCCAGGGTTACCCGGCTAATCCGGTGTTGGGTACCTCAATATTGGGCGTTGAGTTAGTCGAAGCAGATTCCGATCTTGCCGTTTTCCATGCCGGAACCGCGCAGGCCGGTGGCGATTTGGTGACTTCTGGCGGCCGGGTACTTTCGGTGACCGCACATGCGCCCACTTTGGTTCAGGCCAGGGAGCGCGCCTATGCGGGTGTTGCCCAGATCGAGATCGCTGGATCCCACTTTCGGAGCGATATTGCTCGAAATGCTTGCGCCACCGACTCCTGAATTGGTCGCGTGAAAGAATACGGTCGTGGGTAGCCAAATTATTGTAATTACTAATGTGCTTGCCGCACGGTATGCATCAGTTTCCATGCAGGAATTGTGGGCTCCCGAGTCGAAAATTCGCCTAGAACGTCAACTGTGGATCGCGGTAATGCGCGCCCAGCAGGAATTGGGAATTGCCATCCCAACGGGAATCCCCGAAAAATACGAAGCAGTCATCAACACCATCAATCTTGATTCGATTGCCCAGCGTGAACGGGTCACCAAACACGACGTTAAAGCGCGGATCGAAGAGTTCAATGACCTTGCGGGTGCGGAATACATCCATCTCGGCATGACTTCACGCGACTTGACCGAAAACGTTGAGCAGTTGCAGATTCGTTTAAGTCTGGTCTTGATCCGAGACAAGTCAATTGCAGCGATCGACCGGTTAAGTCGTCTAGCGGTCGCTTATTCCGACCTTGCCATGGCTGGTCGCTCACATAATGTCGCTGCGCAAATCACAACCCTTGGTAAGCGCATGGCAACTTACGCGCAAGAGCTACTTTTCGCGGTTGAAAGACTCGAAGAGTTGATCAAGGCATATCCATTACGCGGGATAAAGGGTCCGGTGGGAACTGCCCAAGACATGCTGACTTTGCTTGATGGCAATGAAGAAGCACTTGCCGACTTGGAAATGCGAATTGCACATCATCTGGGCTTTGACAACCTGCTCACAAGTGTTGGTCAGATTTACCCACGCTCACTTGATTTTGAAGTGACCGCAATGCTGGTTCAACTTGCATCGGGTCCATCTAATTTTGCAACGACGCTCCGCTTAATGGCTGGACAAGAACTGGCAACCGAAGGTTTCCTGCCAGGTCAAGTTGGTTCTTCAGCTATGCCGCACAAAATGAATGCGCGATCCTGCGAACGCATTAACGGATTCCATGTGATTCTTCGCGGCTACATGAATATGTGTGCAGATCTTTCTGGTCAACAGTGGAATGAAGGCGATGTTGCCTGTTCGGTCGTACGCCGAGTCGCACTCCCCGATTCATTTTTTGCTATTGATGGCCTGATGGAAACATTCCTCACCGTGCTTGATGCATTCGGTGCATTCCCCGCCATGATTGACCGCGAACTTGATCGCTTTCTGCCATTTTTGGCCACGACCAAGATCCTGATGGCTGCGGTTCAATCCGGGGTAGGGCGAGAAACCGCGCATGAAGTAATTAGGGAGCACGCGGTTGCAACCGCCCTCGCAATGCGTGAAACACCTGAAGCGAATAACGACCTCTTGGAAAAACTAGCTGCTGATCCACGCCTTGACTTCACGGTTGAGCAATTGAATTTACTCCTTGCTCAACCAATTGAATTTACCGGCGCTGCCCAACATCAAGTTCGGGTTTTGGTAGACCGAGTAGAAATCCTCACCGCGCGTTATCCGGATGCTGCGGGCTACCAACCAGGCGGCATTCTGTGATTCAAGAACTTTCCCACAATTACGATCTCCCCGAGGATTACGAACACATCTATTCGGGCAAGGTGCGAGATATTTTCCGCACGCCACAGGATCGACTACTCATGGTGACCAGTGATCGAATTTCTGCCTACGACTGGGTTCTTCCAACGGAAATCCCCGACAAAGGTCGGATTCTTAACTCCATTTCACAATTGTGGTTTGGCCAACTGCAGGGTTTGGTGTTTAACCATACGACAACTTCCAAAGTTCCCAAGTCAGTCGCTGGTCGCGCCGTTGTGTGTGAACCACTTGAAATGTTTCCGGTGGAGTGTGTTGTTCGCGGTTACCTTGCCGGTAGTGGTTTATCCGATTACCTGGCAACGCGGAAGATTTCAGGGAATGGGTTGCCACCGGGCTTGAAAGACGGCGCACTGTTGCCAAAGTCCCTTTTTACCCCTGCTACCAAAGCACCCCTTGGTGAGCATGACGTGAACATCACTTACGACGACGTAATTGTTGAACTCGGACAAGAAGAAGCTCAGGAATTAAAGCGCATGTCAATCGCAATTTATGAATACGCGGCCGACAGAATTAGCCGAAAAGGTTTAATTCTTGCTGACACAAAACTTGAATTTGGCATTGCACTGGGTGGCAAATACCAGGGTCAAATAATTTTGGGTGATGAAGCACTCACTCCGGATTCATCCCGGTACTGGGAAAAAGCATTGTGGAATCCGGGTGGACCTCAACCCTCATTTGATAAGCAGTTTGTGCGCGACTGGTTGACCTCACCTGAATCTGGGTGGGACAAGAACGGAGGCGAGGCGCCGCCACCCTTGCCCGAGGAAATAGTTGATAAGACCCGAGCTAAATACATTGAAGCTTATGAACGCATCACAGGTGAGAAGTTCGAGTGAAAACTTGGCTGGTTACGGGGGGTGCGGGCTATATCGGCTCGCACGTTGTCCGTGAATTGCAAGTAGCGGGTTACCAGCCAGTAGTTTTTGACGACTTTTCAGCAGGAATACTTTCTCGTGTTCCGCGGGGAGTGCCGGTTGTTGACGCTGATGTAGCCGACGCGCAAGCGCTGAGAAGTGCGTTTAATGAATTTAGTGTCACGGGTGTCATTCACCTTGCCGCCAAGAAAGCTGCGGGTGAGTCAGTTGAAATCCCGCTGCACTACTACCAAGAAAATGTCACCGGATTACAAACTGTCCTTGGGGCAATGCTTGATACGGGCATAGATAATTTTGTTTATTCATCTTCTGCTGCCGTGTACGGAACCCCGAAATCAAATCCGGTGAAAGAAAGTGAACCACTCAATCCCGAGTCTCCCTATGGTGAAACAAAGATAATTGGCGAGTGGTTGGCCAAGGATTTGGCAACGAGTAACGGAATGAATTGGATTGCCCTGCGTTATTTCAATGTTGCGGGCGCTGGAAGCGACGACCTGGGTGACAACAGTGTGAACAATTTGATCCCCATGGTGTTTCACGCACTCGAAAACGGTGTGCGACCCAAGATTTTTGGAACGGATTACCCAACGCCCGACGGCACTTGTATTCGTGACTACATTCACGTTGTCGACCTGGCCGTGGCTCATGTGGCTGCTGTGAAAAAGTGTGAATCAGGTCGGGCAAATATGGCAATAAATATTGGTCGAGGATGCGGGGTGAGCGTTCAAGAAGTCATGGACTCCATCTCGCTGGTTATTGGTCGTGAAATTAGTGCTGAGACAGTTGCTCGTAGAGCGGGAGATCCGCCAGCGACATTTGCTGACGTGGAACTCAGTAAAACCGAACTGGAGTGGTCGGCGCAGCGAGATCTCACCGACATGGTTTCATCGGCGTGGAGCGCTTGGCGATCCTCGCACCGATAGGCTTTAAGCATTCCACCGAAATCAGGAGAGCCAGTGGCCCGCGTTATTGTGAACGTTGCACTAAAACCCGAAATACTTGATCCGCAAGGTCGCGCCGTTCAAGGAGCACTTGGTCGACTTGGCCTCACCGGCGTGAGTGACGTTCGTCAGGGCAAGCAGTTCATAATCGATCTTGACGGTGAACTCGAAGGTGACCGGGCGGAGCTCATGGGAAAACTAGCCGGTGAGTTGCTCAGCAATCCGGTGATTGAAGACTTCACTCTCACGGTCGAGAATTAATTGTGACAGCACGAATTGGTGTCGTAACTTTTCCGGGATCACTAGACGATGCCGACGCTGTTCGTGCAATTCGCATTGTTGGTGCGACCCCGGTAGCACTGTGGCACGGTGACGCTGACCTTCATGATGTTGACGCGGTTGTGCTTCCCGGTGGTTTCTCCTATGGTGACTACCTGCGTTGCGGAGCAATTGCAAAGTTCGCTCCGGTAATGTCACTCATCATTGAGAAAGCGCAGTTTGGACTACCGGTTTTGGGGATCTGTAATGGATTCCAGATTCTGTGTGAAAGCCACCTTCTTCCTGGTGCGTTGACCCGCAATGACCACCAGCATTTCATTTGTCGTGATCAGAAGCTACGGATCGAGAGCACCGAAACCGTGTGGACAAGTGACTTTACGTCCGGTCAAGAGATTGTGATTCCCCTGAAAAATGGCGAGGGCGGTTACGTTGCAAGTGAAGCGCTCCTTGACCAACTCTTCGCCGAGAACCGAGTGGTCGCTACCTATCTTGACGGCAATCCAAATGGTAGTTACCGCGATATCGCTGGGATTTCCAATAAAGCTGGCAATGTTGTTGGCCTGATGCCGCACCCCGAACACGCCGTGGAAGCTTTGACCGGCCCGACAACCGACGGTATCCCGTTCTTTACCAGTGTGTTGAAATCACTAGTGGGTGCCTCATGATCGACTCAGTAACTATCGCGCTTGGTAGCCCCGACACCGAGCAACCTTGGGCTGAACTTGGGCTTAAGCAAGACGAGTACGAAAACATCAAGGCAATTTTGAGGCGACGCCCAACGAGTAGTGAACTTGCCATGTATTCGGTGATGTGGAGTGAGCATTGCTCTTATAAATCGAGCAAGGTGCATTTGCGGCAGTTTGGTGACAAAGCACCAAAGACTGACGCACTGCTCGTTGGGATTGGTGAAAATGCTGGCGTTGTTGACATTGGTGGCGGTTGGGCTGTCACATTCAAAGTTGAGAGCCACAACCACCCCTCCTACGTTGAGCCCTATCAAGGCGCTGCAACCGGTGTTGGTGGAATTGTTCGAGACATTATTTCCATGGGTGCCAGGCCCTTAGCGGTCATGGATTCGCTGCGATTAGGCGCGGCAGGCGCCCCCGACACCAGGCGGGTATTGCCTGGCGTGGTGGCCGGGATCGGTGGCTACGGAAACTGCCTAGGCCTACCAAATATTGGCGGGGAACTCGTTTTTGAAGAAAGTTATGCCGGGAACCCGCTGGTCAATGCACTCTGCATTGGCTCAATGAAACACGAAGACATTCACCTCGCGAGTGCGAAAGGTGTTGGGAACCTTGTGGTTCTCTACGGTGCCCGCACCGGTGGCGACGGAATCGGTGGCGTGTCAGTTCTTGCCTCGGAAACATTTGACGCGGACGGCCCGGCCAAACGCCCTAGTGTTCAGGTGGGCGACCCGTTCATGGAAAAACTCCTCATTGAAGCAACCCTTGAAGTTTTGCATGCCGGACTAGTCGAAGGTATTCAGGATCTTGGCGGTGCCGGAATTTCTTGCGCAACAAGTGAGCTTGCATCAAATGGTGAAGGTGGCATGCATGTTTACCTTGATCGCGTTCCATTGCGAGACGCGTCACTCTCGCCGGAAGAAATCTTGATGAGTGAATCCCAAGAGCGCATGTGTGCCGTTGTCACACCTGAGAAAATCGACGCCTTTATGGCATTGTGCAAGAAATGGGATGTCGAAGCAGTTGTTATTGGTGAAGTCACCGACACCGGACGTCTGGTCATTGAGTGGCAGGGAGAAACGATCGTTGACGTTCCACCACGATCGGTAGCGCATGACGGTCCGGTTTACGAGCGCCCATTCCACCGCCCCAGTTGGCAGGACGCCTTACAAGCTGATGCACCAACGGGTGAGCGCCTTCCGCGCCCGTCAACACCCGATGCACTCAAGCAAACCCTGATTGATTTGATCTCCGCACCGAATCTGGCGTCTAAAAGTTGGGTTACCTCTCAATACGACCGTTATGTTTTGGGTAACACGATTCTTGCCCAACCAGAAGACGCGGGCATGATTCGAGTTGATGAGGAAAGTGGTCTAGGTGTCGCAATCTCAACCGACTGCAATGCACGCTTTGCCAAACTTGATCCTTATGCCGGCGCGCAGTTAGCGCTTGTGGAGTCCTACCGAAATATCAGTGTTGCTGGCGCTAAACCGCTTGCGGTTACTAACTGTTTGAACTTCGGTTCACCCGAAGACCCGGAAGTCATGTGGCAGTTCGCCCAAGCAACAACCGGTTTGGCCGACGCGTGCCTGGAACTTGGTATTCCTGTTACCGGTGGCAACGTGTCCTTCTACAACCAAACCGGTGACACCGCGATTCACCCAACACCTGTTGTCGGTGTTCTTGGCGTGATCGACAACGTTGACCGCCGAACGCCCATGGCCTGGGAAGACGACGGCGAACTAATTTACGTGTTGGGCGACACAGCCGACGAATTCGCTGGAAGTGAATGGGCACACCTACAAGGCCACCTTGGTGGACTACCACCCAAAGTTGACCTTCCCATGGAAAGACTGCTCAGTGAGATCATGGTTGCGGCTTCCCGCGACGGCATGATTACCGCTGCCCATGACGTCTCCGACGGTGGAGTAGGGGTTGCCGTAACCGAGATGGCGCTCCGTGCAAATATTGGCGCTCGCTTCTGGATCCCGGACAATATTGACCCATTTGTTTTCCTCTTCTCCGAAAGCACCGCGCGAGCAATTGCGGTTATTCCGCGAACTGAGGAACTTCGCTTTACGCAAATATGTGCCGCTCGTGGCATGAGTGCAACCCGCTTTGGTGTGGTTGATTCCGGCCTTGGTGCTGACAGTGGCCACCCAGGGGAGCAGGTAATTGTTTTTGATTCACAGTTCACGCTGACAATTGATCAACTGCGCGAAGCCAATGAAGCAACACTGCCAGCACTTTTTGGCGGCTAGAAATGCTCAGTGAAGTTGAGCGCGCGTTACTGGAATCAATAGCGAATCAAAATGACCAGGTGAACAAGGAAGAAACTCGCATTGCCGTCAAAGCGATCCTGCGTGAGCTCACCGAGATTGCACCGGGCCGCGGTGTCGAATTACGTATCCCCCCATTTGCCGCGACCCAGATAGTTGAAGGTCATACCCACCGCAGGGGAACCCCGGCCGCCGTGGTTGAACTCAATGCCACGACCCTTTGCCAACTGGCAATTGGCCACAGCACCTGGGCTGAGCTGGTGGGCCGAGGGTTGGTCCTGGCCAGCGGTGAGCGCTCAGATCTGAGTCTCTTGTTCCCTTTGCCAATCTGATACCACTTTGGTATCTTTATGGCATGGCTATGACACTGAGACTCAACGAGGAAGAAATGTCCGTTCTTAAACGTCAAGCAGAGATTGAGCACCGCTCCATGCAGGAGGTTGCTCGATTAGCGATTGCGGATCGAGTAAATCGATCCGGGCGTTCCAACCTAATGCGTGAGATTGCAACTGAAATAATGGAGCGCGACGCAGAAGCATTGCGGCGATTAGGTGAATAGATTCAATTATGGAGGCTAAACACTTAACAGTGGAAGATGCGGTGGATCTGGCTGAGGCGCTGGGATTTACCTTGCGTGATCTTGGACTTTTAGCATCGGCGGTAGAACGACCCCGAACCAGTGCGTTCGGTGAAGACATCTATCCCACTTTGGAACTGAGAATCGCGGCACTTTTACACGGCATCAAC
This sequence comes from Candidatus Nanopelagicales bacterium, assembly GCA_041689915.1. Classification (GTDB taxonomy): domain Bacteria; phylum Actinomycetota; class Actinomycetes; order S36-B12; family S36-B12; genus UBA4592. The sequence continues at coordinate 35,676 of JBDNFH010000108.1, forward strand.
CGGAACCACCCATTAGTTGATGGCAATAAGCGCTTGAGTTGGGTCTGTGCAGTCGCCTATGCACGAATCAATGGGTTTGATCTGTACGCCTCGCAAGATGATATTTATGACATGGTCATCGGGGTGGCTAGTGGGAAAACTGAGGTTCCGGAGATCGCAGAATGGATTTCGCTGCATCTGCGAAACCACCCCTGACCGGGCAGGCAATGGCACAATTGAGGGGCGTAGACTGCAGTTGTGCCTCGTGGTGACGGATTACTCAATCACAACCTCCTCGCAGAAGATGTCGGGCCCCAAGACGCTTGTGGTGTTTTTGGTGTTTGGGCCCCTGGTGAAGAAGTTTCAAAACTTACGTACTTTGGACTTTATGCTTTGCAGCATCGCGGTCAGGAATCCGCTGGCATCGCGGTAAGTGACGGTTCCCGGATTCTGGTCTACAAAGACATGGGTCTGGTTTCCCAGGTTTTCAACGAAGGCGTACTCGCATCCTTGCAAGGGCATCTCGCAATTGGTCATACTCGGTACTCCACAACGGGTGCCAGCATTTGGGAGAACGCCCAGCCCACATTTCGATCAACAGCCACAGGGCATTTGGCATTAGGACACAACGGCAATCTGACTAATACCGGTGCACTTCGAAAGAGAATCGCGGACGTGCAAAGTGGTTCGGGGGAATTGCCACTCAATGCAACAATGGGAGCAACCACCGATACGGAAATTTTAACCGCACTACTTGCAGCCCATCCTGATCTTTCACTCGAAGCAGCAGCCATTGCCGAGCTCCCTTTAGTTAAGGGAGCTTTTTCTTTAGTGTTCATGGATGAGAATGCTCTTTATGCTGCGCGTGACCCGCAGGGAGTTCGCCCGTTAGTGCTTGGGCGCCTCGATGCTGGTTGGGTGGTTGCGAGTGAGTCAGCGGCGCTGGACATTGTGGGAGCCTCGGTTGTCCGTGAGGTTGAGCCAGGTGAACTAATTGTGATGGATTCCCAAGGTTTGCGGGCTCATCGGTTTGCCCCGGCGGCGCCTAAAGGATGCCTATTTGAGTACGTGTACTTAGCGCGCCCTGACACCTCAATTTCAAATCGCTCGGTTCAGGCAACACGAGTTGACACTGGGCGTCGGCTGGCTAGGGAGCATCCGGTTGCGGCCGACCTTGTTATCCCGGTTCCCGAGTCGGGCCGTTACGCCGCGATTGGTTACGCCCAGGAATCTGGTATCCCATTTGGTGAAGGTCTAGTTAAAAATTCGTATGTCGGTCGAACTTTTATTCAACCCTCTCAAACGATTCGCCAACTAGGTATTCGGCTTAAATTGAATCCACTCAAGGAAGTAATCTCCGGACAGAGACTCATTGTCGTAGACGACTCGATTGTTCGCGGTAATACCCAGCGGGCATTGGTTCGCATGTTGCGCGAGGCAGGGGCACTTGAAGTCCACGTCCGAATCTCGAGCCCACCGATTAGATGGCCGTGTTTCTATGGAATCGATTTTGCCACTAGAGCAGAGTTGATTGCCAACGGTCTCAGCGTTGACGAGATTTGCGCATCAATCGGGGCTGACTCCCTCGCATTTATTGAACTCGATGCACTCATTGAGGCAACCCATATCCCCAAAAATGACCTTTGCCGGGCTTGCTTTGACGGGGTCTACCCGATTGAACTCTCCGAGGAACACCGCGTGAACCTTGAAGTGTTCGAGGGGATTGAACGTCGGGTTTCAGGGTCTGAACACCTACATGTTGATCCTCTGGCACTCGAAGCATTAAATCGCCCATGACCGCGCAAGGCACGACGTATGCGCTAGCTGGTGTTGACGTTGAGTCCGGTGAGCGTGCTGTTGAATTAATGCGCGCATCTATATTGGCAAGTACCCGACCCGAAGTTGTCGGCGAATTCGGTGGGTTTGCAGGACTGTTTGATATTTCGGCCGCGAAGGAAATGCGCAAGCCACTTCTGGCAACGTCAACTGACGGGGTGGGATCCAAGATCGCCGTTGCCCGTGCACTAGATATTCACAACACGGTTGGGCTGGACTTGGTAGCAATGGTGGTTGACGACCTTGTTGTCTGCGGCGCCGAACCGCTATTCATGACCGACTACATCGCTGTTGGTTCGCTTAACCCTGAGCGAGTTGCCAGCATTGTCGCGGGAATTGCCCGCGGTTGTGAACTTGCCGGCTGTTCGCTGGTTGGCGGGGAGACGGCAGAACACCCGGGACTGATGGCACCGGATGAATACGACATTGCTGGAGCTGGAACCGGAATTGTTGACGCAGACAACCTCTTAGGGCCAGGCAAAGTGCGTGCAGGTGATGTCGTCATGGCCATGAAGTCTTCTGGGTTGCATTCGAACGGCTACTCCCTGGCGCGCCACGTGCTTTTGGGCGAAGGCAAGTTGGGGCTTGACGCCTACGTTGAAGCCCTGGGTCGAACTGTTGGTGAGGAAATGCTGGAGCCGACATATATATATGCACTCGATGCTCTCGCGCTCATGAGGGAATCGTACGTTCATGCATTTAGTCACGTGACCGGTGGCGGGATTGCCGCGAATCTTGCCCGAGTGCTACCGGAGAATCTCGCTGCCGACCTTTACCGGCAAACCTGGGCACCTGCTGAAATTTTCAACTTGATTTGCCGTGAAGGTAATGTTCCGCAACGTGATGCGGAGAAAACCTTCAACATGGGAATCGGCATGTTCGCGGTGGTGCCGCAGGAGCACGTTGATGCATCCCTTGAGATTTTAGGAAGCCGTGAAGTTGATGCCTGGGTCTGCGGCTCGGTTCGCGATCGAAACACTGGTGAAAAAGGTGACTCCCCCGCGAAAGGTGGTGGGGGGGGAGCGGTAAACCTTGTGGGTACCTACGAGAAGTAGGCACTTAAATTATTTGGCGGTTTCGTCTTCGCTTTCTTCGTAGTACTTCGCATAAGGATCCGTCTCGGAATCCTTTTCCTCGACGACTTCTTCAACGTGAACTGGTGCAGGCTGACCACTTAATTCGGCCTGTAACCGATCAAAGTCGGTTTGCGGTCCGCCGTATTTGAGTTCGCGTGCAACTTTTGTTTGCTTGGCTTTCGCTCGGCCGCGTCCCATGACTCGACCCCCTCTTCCAGTAAGTACCGGTAGCTAGTGGACTAATAGTTTCGGTGGGGGCACTCTCGCCCACCACCTACGTAATACTACCGTCCACCGCCTGACCTCGCGGATGTGCCAATGGAACTAGGCGTTAATGCGCTCCCATGCTTTGGCTTCTGCCGCTGCAACAGGAGTGATCCCAGCAATTTTGGCTGATTCGAGGACCTCAAGGGTGGTGGGGTACACCTTCATCACCTGCTCACGCGCTCGATCAACATTGGCCCCAACCAACTCTTCCGCAACTTGGATCACACCACCGCAGTTAACCATGAAGTCCGGCGCGTACAAGATTCCAGCAGCTGCGAGCAAGTCTCCAACCCTAGGCTCGTCGAGTTGATTATTGGCTCCGCCGCAGACCAAGGAGACCCCCGCGGTGGTCAACTGGGAAACTAGCTCGGAAGTGATGAATCCACCCATGGCATTGGGGGAAATAATTGTTGGGCGCACCGCCAGCATTTCCTGGAAGGAATCAACGAAAATAACGTCTGGGTATTGGGCCAGAATTTCGGCACGAACACTGGCCACGGGATCCATGGCGATCACCTGGGCGCCACCGGATTCAATAAGGTGACCAATGAGCCGCCCACCAACTTTGCCGGCGCCAATCACGCCAACGGTTGATTGGGACAGGTTATTTCTTCCGGTTGTAAACGTGACGGCGGCCTGCATCCCCTGCCAAATTCCCAGGGCGGTCAGGATCCCCGAGTCGCCAACTCCGCCCTTTTCCGGCGAGCGGCCGGTTACATATTGGCTGGTTTCGCCAACCACATCCATGTCGGCAACCTGCATGCCTACGTCACCGGCGGTGACATATTTCCCGCCCAAGGATTCAATCAAAGTTCCATAGTTAAGTAATTCTTGTCGGGACTTATTGTGTGGATCGGCGAGTAAAACAGCCTTACCTCCTCCGTGATTGAGCCCGGCGAGTGCATTTTTCAAAGTCATGGCGCGTGAAAGACGCAGTGCGTCGGAGTAGGCGGCCGCTTCGGGGCTCGGGTGCTCGGAATAGAGCGACATGCGGGTACCACCGAGGGCTGGTCCCAATTTCGTTGAGTGAATTGCCACCACTGCGCGTAAACCCGTTTGCGGATCTTGGGTGACGACCACCTCTTCATGGTCGGAAAACTGGGCCCAAGGGTCGTTGATGTAATCCATGTAATCAGGGTAGGGCCCTGCGACAATCTCATTAATAGTGGCCTAGAAGAGTATCCTTGGGTTCGCGTAATCAGGTGAACAGGGTTACGGTTGCGACTAAATGCACGTGTGAATACGACGAGGGGTGTTATTCAAAGTATGAACCCGTTAAGCCCACGACCAGTTGGCAGTTCCGTTAATCAGTCCGCCAATAATGCTGTCACGAACAATTCACAGATTTCCCGCGTAAACCCTATTCCTGAAACGGAACATTTAATGACTCCCGGTGAGGTGGCCGCGCTCTTTCGGGTGGATCCCAAGACCGTGACCCGCTGGGCTAAGACAGGCAAGCTGACCAGTATCCGCACCCTCGGCGGGCATCGACGGTATAGATCTTCCGAGGTTCGCTCCCTCTTGGAGAAGAGCGGTGCTCGAATAGGAGACGGAATTTAGCCGTTTGGTGGCAGAAATCCCCGTCCGGGAGGGCGTGCCCCTATGTTTTTGTCAAGCAGCCAGGGCGTGTTTTTTAGGTTCGTTTTCGTAGAGTGTGCCGTCGCGCATCATGGCGTAGATGACGTTGCAGCGGCGCCTGGCGAGGGCTAGGAGCGCCTGGCGAGGGCTAGGAGCGCCTGGTTGTGTCTCTTGCCCTCGGTGATCTTCCGGTCGTAGTAGACCCGTGACGCTGGATCGTGAAGCGCCGCGAAGGCGGAGAGGAACAGTGCCCGTTTGAGGACTTTGTTGCCCAGTCGAGAACTGTGTTCGCCGCGTATCGACGAGCCGGAACGTCGTGTCACCGGGGCAAGGCCGGCGTACGAGGCGAGATGTCCGGCGGTGGCGAAGTCCTTGCCCCAGACTTCGGTGAGGAGTCTGGCAGCGGTCCGGACCCCGACTCCGGGCATGCTGATCAGGACGGGTTGACGAGGGTGGGCGTCGACGAGTTTCTCAACTTCGACCGCGATCTCGTCGCGTTGTTGGCGCAGGGCGGCGAGTTGTTCGGCCAGGCGGGGCAGGACCGTGTTGGCCGCATTCGTGCCCACGACGACGACGGTTTGCTCGCTGAGGGCCTGGGTGATTTCGGCGGCAAGGCGACGTCCCATCCGGGGTGCCCGCTTGACCAGTCGATTCCCCAGGCGGAGCGTACCTGCGGTTTTCATCGACGCTGGGGAAGGGTATTTCTGTAGCAGGTCCAGCACTGCCGGGTGGCCCGGGTGCGGGCCCAGAACCCGCTCCAGGGCTGGGTGGATTTGGGTGAGGAGGCCGCGGATACGGTTGCTGGTCGCGACAATCTGGGCGAGAACATCGTCGTCGAACCCGCACAGCATTGAGAGTTCAGCGACGTGTTCATCGGCCAGTTGGATGGACCGCAACGCGTGCGCAAGGGTACGGGCCGCTTAGGCGATGATGGCCGCATCGCGGGCATCGGTTTTTGCTTCACCCGGATGAAGGTCGGCGATGCGACGCATCGCCAAGCCCGGCAGGTAGGCGACGAGGACGTTCTCGGCCTGAGCGACCGCGACCGGCAGCGCGCCGATCGTGGCCGGCTGGTCGACCACGAAGAGGACCTGACCGTGCTTTTTCAGCTTCCTAATGACCTCTCGAAGTTTCGTTTCATCGTTGGGTAAGGCTTTGTCGAAGAGCACTTTCCCGGCCCGATCGTAGGCAACCGCGTGGTGCTCCCCCTTCCCAGCGTCGACGCCGACGAACACGTCCACGGATTCGTAGTTCTCCATCATGATGTACTCCTGTCTCTGAACCGTTATGTTGGTCAGCGCCGCGGTATCGAGTCTCACATCCACGTTACAAATGGCCTAGACAACAGTCCGGCCCCTATTAGCGATTACCTGATACCAATCCGGCCCGGTGACAACACGCCCTAGATCATGAATGACTGGGGGCAATAATCATGCCGGACCCGACGGGCCAACGTCCTCAAATACTCACACCATCCGGGGATATAAACAAGGTAACGGGGATGAATCCCGTCCTGTGGTTTCCCGTCCAGGAATGTCAGACCTGTGTGGAATCATTTGAATATGAGACGTAAGGGGCAGGTCGCTCGGTGCGGGACGGATGGCACGGCGATGGTACGGGTGTGGCTTGACCGTGCCGCGCATCAGCAGGCCCATGACGGCTCTCATGAGGCGGCGTTGCAGTGGAACCGGCTTGTCGAATGGTTACGGGCGTACTGGGTCGAGAACGAAACGGATCCGGGGTTTACAGCGTTACGTG
>JBDNFH010000109.1:0-31190 GCA_041689915.1 Candidatus Nanopelagicales bacterium
GGTAATTGAAACGAAGCGTCGTCATACAGACAATGTTTCACACGGGTCTGACATCGCGGGAATGTTGGACGGGAAACCACTGGGTGAAACACGCCCTTACCTCCCCACGGATAAATCCGGGGGCTTCACGGGCGCTTTTCGATGAATACAACTCTTGTATTCTACAACCTAGAAGGTGTAGTATGATGCCTGGTTGGTCGATCAACGTCGATCTGGTCGAGGATTGGTTTTTCGAATTGGACCAGAACTCCTACGAACAGGTCGTGGCGGCTCTCGAGTTATTGCACGAAAGCGGGCCTGGCCTGGGTCGACCTCTGGTCGACTCTGTTGCCGGTTCGCGTCACAAGAATATGAAGGAGCTGCGACCAGGGTCAAGTGGTCGCTCCGAGTTGCGGGTGCTCTTCGCCTTCGACCCGGATCGACGTGCAATTCTGCTGGTCGCGGGAGACAAGGCCGGTAACTGGCAGAAGTGGTACCGGGTGAACATCTCTATTGCTGACGACCGGTTCGATCAGCATCTGGAGGGGATTAAGGAGAGGGAGAGATATGGCAAACACACTCAGTGACCTTCTACGTGAGCGGCCGGTCAATCGGCAAGCCGTCGATGCACACAAAAAGCGCATGATTGAGGAGGTCCGTGCCTACCGCCTTCGTGAACTGCGTGAGGCTTTGAGTCTGACGCAGGTGCAACTCGCCTCCCGGCTGCATGTCAGCCAAAACAGGGTATCCCGCTTCGAGCAAGGGGACATCGAACGTGCTCAGGTTGGCACTCTCCGCAAATACGTCGAGGCTCTGGGAGGCACCTTGCGTGTCGAGATCGAGTACGGCGATGAACGCATTCAGATTGCCTAGGTTCAGTCCAAACAGTTAAGTTTTAAAAAGATCTGGCAAGTTTACCTTTGTCTCGGTCTCTCCTATCGATTCCAGAAAGTAACTTCCTACTCATCGGCTCTCACATTCCCAAGATTGATACGGCGTTCTCGTTTAGGTGGCTTGAGATCTAAGTGAAATGGTGGTCCAAGCGCCGTGGGCTAGGAGCGGAATCAGTCGGAAGTTAACATGGGATATGACGATCGCTGAGTTATTTAGTGTTGGGTCTACGGACTGGCTGCGGGTAAACCCGAAACTACGCACCTACTGGCACACTCGGATGGTTCTGATAGCTTTCCCGCTCCTGATTATTGCGGGCATGGTTGCAGCTTTCGGATGGTCAGTTCCTGTGCTCAGACTCATTGGTATTACCAGCATTGTTGGGATCGTGATTGTTGCTACATGGGGGTGGGTGTTGATCACCCGCCGGGTTAACTCAATTGGATACCGCATTGAATCTCGCGAACTAAAAGTGAGCAGCGGAATCATGTTTAAGCGAGTGGTGAGTGTGCCATTTGCTCGAATGCAACTAGTTGAGGTGAGCGCCGGCCCTTTGGAACGAGCTTTTTCTCTAGCAAGTGTGCAACTGCATACGGCTTCCGCGTCAACCGATGCAACAATCCCGGGTCTTGATCCTGAGCGCGCAGCAAAGTTACGGGATGCCCTCGCTTCGCATGGTGCTACTGCAGGCCTATGACACAGCAATTCCTGAGCCAGCCGGCGGGTGATTTCTCTCTTCCTCGGCGTACCGCACGGCTCACGCCTGCCCTACATGTTCTTAACCTTGTGCCAATCGTGTTCGCGGGGTTCTTTGCAGTCGGATTGAGTTGGTGGTTCGTATTGATAGGTGTTGTAGTCCTGGCCCTTGGTGGATTTGGTTATTGGGCATCGTGGCGAAAGCGAATTTTTTGGATTAATGGGGACAACGAACTTGAAATAAAATCAGGCGTTCTTTTTCGTAGATCACGACAATTGCGGATCGCACGGCTTCAGTCTGTTGACATCATGCGGCCTCTCGTCGCCCGCCTGATCGGGTATTCCAGTCTCAGGGTAGAAGCCGCGGGCAGTGGTGATTCTCGGGTAGTGCTGTCCTACCTCAGTGTCGAACAAGCGCAAGTACTGCGGTCGAAGATTTTGAACTTAGCAAAAAATGGGGACGTGTCGGCACAATCAGACGGCCCCGAACTGCACGCAGAATCCGAGATGCAATGGCAGTTGCGGGTGCCGAATCATCGACTCGTCGCGTCGCTGGCGCTGACTACCTCAACCTACTTCCTAATTATTGGGTCAGTTATCTCTATTGGGTTTGCATTGATTGAACCGGGAGGCGGAAGCGGGCTACTCACCCTCACCCTTGCAGTTGGTGGAGCAGGCATAAGTTTGATTGCCGGCATCACATCCCTTTTTAACTTTTCAATTGGAAGAACTGGGCGTGGAATTGCGATTTCCCACGGACTTTTCACCACGGCCAACTACACGGTCTCGCCGATCCGAGTGCAGGCAATTTGTTTAGTTCAACCAATAGCCTGGCGACCTTTTGGTTGGTACCAAGTTGTCATCAACGTCGCTGGGATGGATCAGAGCAGTGAGAAGTCCGGACCTCGAGTTCTCATGCCGGTAGTCCACCAAAACGCGTTGCCAGAGCTATTTCAGGAACTCCTCCCGTCTTGGAATTTGGAAAGTGACCACGAGTGGCTTTCATCCGCTTCAAGTTCCCGGTGGCGCTTTCCATGGCAAGCCGGCCGTCTTGCCGTTAGCGTGACGCCTGACCTGTTTATGATTCGAGGTGGCGCGCTGACTCGACGGCTAAGCGCAGCTCCGCATGCACGTATTCAATCAATCCGGGTCACGCAGGGGCCATGGGAGCGAATGCTCGGGATTTCTAGGCTTCATGCTGATTCGGTTCCCGGGCCAGTTCGTTTGAACGGGCTTGGATTAAGTAGCACCGTTGCGTTTCACACCGCATTGGAAGAACTAGATCTAATGTTTGCGGCGAGGGAAATCAAAGAAAGCGAAAATTGGTAGCCACAATTTCTAAGATAACTTGAAGGTGAATCCCCACTTCATCATGTTTTGTCAAATCCGAAATGCTGCGCTTGTGGAAAACATTGGGAACTAGATTGCGGAACTGAAAGTGAAATTGCTGCGTCTTAGTCCTGACAACTTGACGGGATAATTGGGAGCCAACTATGCAACTAGCAAATAAGATTGCAACTCTCGCCATTACATCCGGATTGGTAATAGGAAGTGTTGCTCTGGCAACGCGTTCAAGTTAGGTGCGTTTTAGTACGCACAGTCTTGAGATACTTTTCACCGCTGATGCTAGCGCCCAAAACGTAGACACATTTTCAATGTTCCTAACAAGAAATACCTAACTGGGGCATAACTTTTTCAATCGGCGGCTTTATTTTGTTCCTCCTGCTGCCAGTACTTAGTTCTCAATGTGCTGATTCCTTAAGAATCAGAATAGGCCACAACTATGGAGGGATAAAAAAATGATGGGGAACCACAACAAGCGCCGTATTTTCGGGGCAACAGCAGTAGCATCCGTCCTCGCACTCACAACAACCATCGCGGCAAACATGCCCGCGGCACTTGCCGCAGGTTCTGACGTAAGTGTTGACTGGAACATTACCCAAGATTGGGGTTCAGGATTCCAAGGAGCAGTAACTGTCCATAACAACACAAACTCACCCATCGCCTCATGGACACTCACTGTTCCCTACGGCAACACTATTTCGGATATTTGGGATGCGAACTCAACCGCAGCAAATGGCACATACATTTTCAGTGGAGCATCGTGGAATAACGCGATTGCGCCACAGTCAACCGCGTCTTTCGGATTTATTGGTGCGCCCAAAAATTCATCACCTTTAAGCCCGAACACTTGTAGCGTCGCGGGATTGAGTTGCGAAATTAAGGGAGGCACCGCACCAACTAGTCCCGAAGTCACACCGACACCGACACCGACACCGACACCGACACCGACACCGACACCTTCAGCATCCGAACTGATATCGACACCCATCACGGGTGCTCCGGGGAGCACTGTTGTTGCCCCTTACGTTGATATGGGTCTTTGGCCAACGGCAGACTTGAACGCTATGTCTGCGGCGACTGGTGTTAACGCTTTTACTGCCGCATTTATTGTGCAGGAAGCATCCAAGGCTTGTTCACCGGCATGGGGTGGGTACAGCGAATACGTCATTGGTGGGTCGGGCGACTTCAAAGATACGTTGACCGCATTCCAAAACAACGGTGGAAGGGTCATCGCCTCATTCGGTGGCGCTGCAGGTAGCGAACTAGCCGACAACTGCACCAGTGACGCCGACCTTCAAGCCGCGTACCAGAAAGTCGTTAACCGCTACTCACTGAATCGCATCGACTTCGATATTGAAGGTGGCGCTATCGCCAACTCGGCAAGTAATCAGCGTCGTGCGAAAGCAGTAGCGGGCTTGCAAGCAGCAGAAGCAGCGAAAGGTAACAACCTTGACGTGTCACTCACTGTCCCTGTCATGCCAGACGGCATGGATTACAACGGTCTTCGCACGGTGAAAGAGTTCGCCGCCGCTGGTGTCAACATTTCTCAAGTAAACCTGATGACCATGGATTACGGTCAGGAATACACCGACATGGGTACACACGCTATTACCGCCGCACAAGGTACTGCGGCACAGTTGAAAACCATTCCACAGTACGCGTCACTTTCTAACGCACAGTTGATGAACAAAATCGGTGTCACTCCAATGATTGGTCAGAATGACGTCGCTAGCGAAGTGTTCACTATTTCGGACACCACCAAGGTCGCGAAGTTTGCGCTAGATAACGGTGTCGGTTTTGTTGGATGGTGGGAGATGACTCGCGATAAGCCATGCGTTTCGGGTTCCACCGCTTTGTATTTGTGCACGAAGACGTCGAACCCACAGTGGGCGTTCTCTAAGGAATTCGTGGTTGGACTTGGTGGCACCGCCGTGGTGGCACCTGTTGTTACCCCAACACCAACTCTTACACCGACCCCAACCCAAACCGCAACAGTTACCCCAGCAGCCAACGGAGTAAACGTGGCAGTCAAAGTGACTTCGGATTGGGGCAGCGGACGTAACGTGGACTTGAAAATCACGAACACAGGCACCGATCCAATCACCAACTGGACAGTTTCCCTCCCATGGAAGGGAACCGGAGTCACAATGTGGAACGCCACATTCACGCTCACCAACGGTGTTCTGACCGCCAAGAACCTTGGGTGGAACGGAACTATCGCTCCCGGTGCAACAACCACAATCGGTTTCGGTGAAAGTGGTATTTTCACGGCTCCGACATCTTGCACATTTAATGGTGGAAGTTGCTTAGTGGAAGGCGCTGCGGCTGTACCAACAGCTACACCGACCGCCACACCAACAGTCAGTCCAACCCCCGCTCCAGTACCCAGGAGCACTTACGTTCCGACCGCTGACGCATATACGGGTTCCAGCAAGATTGTCGGCTACTACACGGCATGGGCAACTTACGGTCGCAACTATCAGGTCGCTGACGTTCAAGCCCAAAAGTTGACTCACATCAACTACGCGTTCGCTAACGTGGCAAACGGCAAGTGTGTGCTCGGAGACTCGTACGCAGACACAGACAAGGCGTTTGCTGGCGACACTTGGGACGAGGGAGCAAAACGCGGTAACTTCAATCAGTTAAACAAGTTGAAGACAAAATTCCCAAATCTTCGCACGGAAATCTCCGTCGGTGGTTGGACTTGGAGTGCTAACTTCTCTAAAGCTGCCGAGACTGATGCGTCACGCAAAGCATTCGCCTCATCATGCGTCACCTTTATGAAGGAGTACGGTTTTGACGGCATCGACATTGACTGGGAATACCCCGTATCGGGTGGTCTACAGCCGGGTGTTGCTTCGGACAAACAGAACTACACGCTCCTGATGCAGGAACTACGCAAGCAACTTGACGCTAGGGGTGTCGCCGACAATCGCACCTACGACTTGAGTATCGCAGCCCCCGCCGGACCTACGACACTTCAGAACCTTGAAATTAGTAACATGGCGAAGCACATCGACTGGATGAATCTCATGGCCTACGACTTTCATGGCGGGTGGGACGCAACAACAGGTCATAACGCCCCGCTGTTTACGGACACGGGTGAGACTATGGCGGATTTCAATGTGGCTGCCGCTGTTGATTCCTACCTTGCAGCCGGTATGCCTGCCAAGAAAATTGTTGTTGGTCTTGCCCTCTACGGTCGCGGATGGCAGGGTGTGAGCGCCACTAACGCTGGTCTTCACCAGGCTGGCGTGAACGCGGGCGTCGGAACGTGGGAAAAGGGTGTCTTCGACTATGACGACATTGTAAAAAATTACTTACCGACAATGACGCGTTACTGGGATGACAACGCAAAAGTTCCATACCTTTATGACTCTTCTCGCGGACTGTTTATTACTTACGATGATGCCCAGTCCATCAAAATGAAGGTTGACTACGTGAAATCCAAGAATCTTGGTGGCGTAATGGTGTGGGAGACTAGCGGTGACCGTAACGGTGAGTTGTTGGATGTGATTGTTAAAAATCTCTAAAGAGTGGTGCGCGACGAGGCGGTTCTGACGTGTCGGTATGTCAGGACCGCTTCTTTCTTGAATGTTGGCTTCCAAGTCGATGGCACCCCAGCCAATAAATTTTGAGTACTGTTGCACTGACCCCTCATTCAACTTCAGGTTGGATCAATTACATGACCACGCCGGGCATCTACACTATTGAAGGACTGTCGTCCTCGCTCCAGACCTAAGTCAATCGGAACGCGGCTCGGGTTGTAGAGCCTTGCTTACCGTCTCTCAGTTTCCTATGGCAAACCCGGCTTCTATGTCGCGTTTGTCGTAGGTGCGAAAGGCAATATGGGTTTCGGTTGAAGTGATTCCCGGCACTTTTCCCATTTGGTCGGCTACCACTTGAGCTATCTGCTCGTGATCCTTTACTTCAATGATTGCAACGAGATCAATTTTTCCAGTAACGGAGTAGACACTTCGCACGCCTTCGATTTGGGCTATTGCGGCACCAGCCGAGGAGATGTGTTCGGGTGTCGTATTGATAAAACACAGTGCTGTGATCATGTGGAATTCCTTTGTAGTAGGTCACGAATCTCGGTGAGTAGTTCGACATCTGTTATTGGAGTGGTTGTCTCTTCGTCATTCTTGTTTCTATCTTTCCAGCGATTAATCCGATCATAGGAGTGATGGTCGCACCGGTAATTCCGGTGACCAACGCGGTGAAGGCGGCACCCGCTACGAAGCCCACCGCAACGTCAATCACGTTACCTTTAGAAATGAACTCCTTGAAGCCTTTGAACATGCTGCGATTGTAATGGAAGCGTGCGAATCACTCGTGCGTCAACGGGAAGTAGCAGGTTAGCCAGGCTCCACCGAGTCGGCCTGTTGCTTAGCCTTATTCATGACAGTTGCTCCGCTGACAAAAGCCTTACGCCAGGGAAGTACGCCGTCAATCTCCACTTCGATACTGAAGCTCAGCAGAGTTCGAATAAGAACGATGACTCCCAGAACAATCACGTTGTCCAAGTTGGGCTCTACGGCAACTGTTCGAATGAGATCGCCCGCCACCAGGATTTCCAAACCCAAAAGAAGTGCTCCACCAAATGTTTGGCGCATTGCTTTATAGGCGGTGTCGCCTTTCTTCGTGCGGATTAGGGTTCGTAGGGAAAAGTAGGTGGCCCAAATCAAGCCGACTGCGATGACTAGGGTGGCCACAATTTCGAATCCGTGCGCAACGGCGAGCATTACTTCGGTGTAGGTGGCTTCAGACATGGGAAAGGTATATCACTCGTAGTTGATCACCGTGGTTTCACGGTAGTGAGAATCTGAACCAATATCGATCATGAATACATGAGAAAAATAGTTGCTGTCCTGACCGCAGTCGTGGTTGTTCTTTTCGCATCGGTATCTGTGGCTTCAATGGCCGGTGCTGCAACAAAGATCAAGACTCCGACGCCCCTCACGTATTTTGCCCGCGAAATGTTTCCCGTGCCTCACATAAATATGCCCGCGAATCGATCACGATCTATTCATGGGAAGTGAGCGATCAATGACTGCGAGACACGAAATCACCCGGAAGTTCGCCCACGCGTATGCGGGGCGTCGAAACGGGATAAGGGGCGCCTGCACAGGCCCTAAACTGCAACACCACCCCACGAGTGAGAGCGCGTCGCACCGTTTGCGACACACGCTCCTAGGCGGAGAAGCCCAGGTGCGGCTGACGGACGCATGACCGCCTGATCAGCACCTTTCCACCTGGGACAGTCCTGCCCTCAGGAGTCGCTCAGCGCGCTTCTTGCGCCCAGACCTCGGGGATTGACCCCACCAACTCGTTGAGGAGGTCCTCTGTCCACAAGACCGTGAACAGGCCTTCCTCAGCGCGGTGCAGCAACAGGCCGCACACGTAGAAAGGGAACAGCGTGTTGGTGTCGGCGAAGACCCGCGGTGTGCTCACGGCCACGATGACACAGCGTTCCGATCAGGTGGACGGAACGTAGATGCCAGCCTCGTCAAGTCTCGACATCGCTGCGGACAGGCGCCCTCGACGACGTGCCTTCTCCTGCACGAAGGCGTCGAGATCGACCACGGCGATCTTTCGGTGACGACTGCCCGGCAGGGTCCGAGCAGCGATCGCCCCGTCATCGAGAAGTTTGACCAAGAGCGGACGGGAGATCCCCAGGTACGCCGCAGCCTGGTTCGGGCTGAGCTCTTTGACCGCGTCGGGGGCGACGAGCCGAACCCGGTGCCCCACCGCAAGCTCATGGGCGGTGCGCAGCACCGCATCGACTAGCACTCCGGGAATCTCGACCCGCTCGCCGTCGATGTCCAACACCACGCGGCTCCGGGCACCCGCAGCGGCCCGACTCATGGCTTGCTCGACCCGCGATGACGCCTGACGAGTCTTCGCGTCAGCACGTCCGAGACTCAGTACGGACTCCGCGGCTGCAGACATGGTTTCCTCCCTCAACTCTCGCGAGGGTACTCCTCTATATGCAGCATCTGCAACCCCGGCGACATCCTTACCGCCCGCAAGGCCATGCCGGACTTCGAGTCGAAGTTCATCTGCCAGCCGGACCAGCCTTTCTACGGCTTCGCATCGTGGGACGACTTCTTCACCCGTCAGTTCCGCCCGGGCCAGCGGCCGATTACCGCGGTTGGCGACGACTCGGTCATCGTCAACACCTGCGAGTCGGCCCCGTTCAAGCTCGCCCACGGCGTCAAGAGGATCGACAACTTCTGGATCAAGGGGCAGCCGTACTCCCTCCGGCACATGTTCGCGGACGATCCGGTCAACGAACAGTCCCGTCGGTGGAACCATCGCGAACGTGACCGTTGTCGATGGCTCCTGCTACTCCGAGCCTCCCGCGGCAGGGTGGGACCCCGCGGCGCCCAACGACTCGCAGGGGTATATAACCGAGGTGGCCGCCCGGCAAGCACGTCACCAAGGGGGAGCAGCTCGGGATGTTCCACTTCGGCGGGTCTACACACCTTTCAATCGCCAATTATCGGAATTTTTGCAATCGTGGTGTGGAATCGGTATCGCATGCATGGCAGTCTGACCAAGTCGATGAGTAATTTATTTCGGGAGCGCGCCAAAAGATTTGAATCGACGGAAGCAGAACCGATATCAGTTGAGTCTGTGGTTGTGGATCCGGATGAGCTCGCGTGGAAAGAGTATGTAGCGAAGATGCAGCAAGAAAATCCACCAGGCGGACCTCCGGTTAATTCTTAGCCGAGGGTACCAACCTTGAATTTCGCGAGTTCATTTTCTGGTTTGCTTTGGCCACCGTGTTGATTGCTAAATGCTTTGGTTGCGTCAACCCCGCACATTGACTCGATCGGTCCGCTGCCACCAGGGTGCTGACTGATCCAAGCGGTAAGGTCGTAGACATTTCCATTAACGGCTGACCAGCAATCATCCGCGGTTGAGTGTTGAGCGACTGCCGTCAGGGTTATTGCCGTAGCACCTGCGGTTGTGTCCGTACTTGAGGCCCTTAACGTTATAGATGCACTTGCGCGTCCTTCCCAGACAGCCTTAGCTCCAGAGTCACCGGCAAGAACGGTTGACGTGATGGCCGCGAGGGAAACTAAGACGACGAGGATCCCGGTGATTGTTCTGATGACTGACTTGGGCTTGGTGTCTAACCAGAACCACAAGGCACTAATGGCCCCGAGTGCAAGCGCGAGATAGAAGGTGCGGGTGCCCCATTCTTGGTGATTGGCGGGAACACCATTAACTTTTGCCAGGGATTCACCAGACTGTTTGGTCACGTACGCGCCGACCACAGAGACGGCTAAGCCAGCCGCGACAAACAACTTTTGAACTTTGCCACGAAACTGTGGGATTGCAATGAGGGCGATTATGCCAATAGCGCTGAGGGGAAGTAATACGACAACCAGGTGTACGAAGAGTGGATGTGCGGGCAGTCCATTAATGGTGTCAGGCATTAACGTTTTTTCTTTACTATGCCTATTTGGTATTCGGAGAGGTTGGTAGCAGGGGATCCCTGACCTGCGTGTTGGGCGTTAAAGGCTTTTGATGCATTCGTGCCACACATTGCAATGATGCGAATCGAACCGCCTGGGTGCTTACTAACCCAGTCGGTGAGGTTGTAGACCTTGCCGTTCACAATGCTCCAGCAGTCGGTCTGTGTGTTATGTTTTTTGACCTGTTTGACCGTTATTTGCTTGGTGGTATTGGGAGCCGCATTGATTGCAGTAGGTGCAACAAGCCCAATCGGAATGAGAAGCCCAACGGCAATTGAGATTGTTTTCATTTTCATGTCACGAGTGTGCGACATGATTGAGTGACTGTCCACCGGGACCGGCCTAGTGCAGGGTTAAGTTTGTGTAAGGAAATTATTCTTTCTTTTTGGCAATCACTTCAGGTTCGTCGTAGTCAGCGACGACTGGCGTTTTGGTGGGTCGCATGATTAGCCACGTGAAGAACACCACGAAAATTGCAACGCCTGCAAGGATCTCGAGAAACTGCAGGGTCCCTTCCTCTGCGTATTGAATGACTGCGCCGCCAATTTGCTGGCTGAGAATGAAGACTGCCATGACGAGTACAAACCAACCAAAGCCTTTGCGGAGCTTGTCCGGGTGAATCTTGCCGACCATACGGCTTCCGATCATGGCTCCAATAATCGCTCCAGCAGTGACGATCAAGGTGACACTCCAGTTGATCTCAGTGTCTGGGTTGAGCGAGACGAAGCTGCCATTACCGAATTGAAGTGCGTATCCGGCGAAGCCGGCAAAGGACTTCATAGCAACGACAAGCAGTGAGGTAGCGACGGCAATAGGCATGGGGAGCCCACCGAGCAGTGCCAGGGCAGGTACGACGAGGAAGCCACCACCGGCTCCAACAAGTCCGGTGACCAGACCCACCACTAGACCATCGAGAATAATTCGGAAAATGGGTAGTCCTTTATGGTGAGCGTCCTCAAGGGATTTGCGTCCGCGGATCATGGCGACCGCGGTTACGCCCATCATGACTGAGAAAGCACCCAGTAGTAGTGCGCCGGGAAGGTGACTGCCGACCTGGCCACCAATGAATGCACCGGTCATGCCGGCTCCACCAAAAATCAGGCCCGTACGCCACTGCACTCGTCCGGCCCGAGCGTGACTAATCAAACCGAAGAGGGCGGTGACACCGACGACGAAGAGGCTTGCGGTGATTGCTTCTTTGGCTGTGAAGTCAAGTACGTAGACCAGCAATGGAGTTGTCAGGATTGAGCCGCCACCGCCAAGGAGACCAACTGCGCCGCCGACAAATATTGAAAGAAATGCCGCTAACGCGATCATGCTGCTCCCTTGTTGTATCGCCCGCGCGATGTATTTGCCGTGTCAGAAAAATCAATCTCGAGGGTGAATCGATCACCTCGAATAAAAGTTTCGCGCCACTCGATTACTTGGTTACCGCTGGCCCCGATTCGCTCAAGTGCGAATACGGGCGACCCTGTGACTAGGCCCAGAGTGGATGCAACGCGGTGGGAGGCAACCTGTGCGCAGATTTGTTCCCGCCCTGAATCCATTTCGATTCCGCACCGATCGCGCAGTTCTCCATACACTGAAGTGTGACTGAAATCAGCATCGAGTAACGGTCGGGCGATTTCAGCGAGTAACCATGCAGTGTCGTAGGCAAGTGGCTCTCCACCGGCAAAGCGAATACGTTCAATCACAACAAACTCACTTTCTGGCGCGACATTGAGTTCCTGTGCCACGGTGGGATTGACCGTGATGGCCAGGCGCTTCACCGTGCTGGTCTGTTCGACCCCTTGGTCTTGAATCGTGGTGAACAGCGAATACAGCGTGCCAAGATTTTGCGATAATTTGGTTTCCTGGACGGTGGTTCCGCGACCGCGCTCACTTTTGAGCAGCCCTTCAAAGCGTAGGACCCGCAAAGCTTCGCGTACTGTGTGACGGCTGACTCCGTACTGCTCGGTGAGGTCATGCTCGCCGGGGAATCCTTGTTCAAACTCGCCGCTACTGATCCTGCGGCGCAGATCGTCACTGACCTGGGCCCAGAGGGGGAGTGGATCGGTCCGGTTAGGGGCGATTGGCCCCGGAGAATCCGACGAATACATCAATTTCCCTCTCATTTACGCTGGTGAGTGCTTCGTTTCGTTTTGCGGATGGACCGGTGATATTTCAATTGTACGGACATCCGTACAATTAAAGCAAGCGGAATGAGGAATAGATATTGCCAGTACCCTGTACAAGTGGTTGAGCCAAGTGCCTTACATCTAGCAATTACCGCCGCCTTCACGCCTCTGCAAAGCCAGGACTTCATTTCGATAGTGACCTTTATCGGGGAAACCAACATTGCAATTGATTTTTCAACCAAAGCGCCCGTGGACTTAGGTCGACAGGTTGCTGGTGAACTATCCGGTATTCCCGTGAATCCGAATTCTTCGGGGATTGAAATCGACCTGTCCACACTGAAATCACGTGAGCAAGTCCGTGCGGTGGGATCGCAGCTTGAAGCCATTCTCATCGCTGCTGGTTCCACAATCTCTGACCCGAGTGAATCGGTGAATGTCAGCGTTAAGAAGTTTGACCAACGCGACCGAGAATTTCTCGACAATGTCCCGCCACACCATGGTGTGTGAGCGGAGAAATGTACTGGGATTAGCGCGAATTAATTACCAGCGAGATTTGAGTGGAGTCTTCGGCTGCTAAGGCCGCGCTCTGCCATTTCTCGACACTGACCAGAATCACCGTTGATGTTGGGGATCCAAAACCTGACGCGTTGGGGAGATCCAGTACGGCGGCATTGGTTGCAATCACCCGTGGTATGCCCGTTTCGCCGGGGACCACCAGGTCAATGTTGTCGCCTACTCGAACTGCACTGGCAATCGCTGCCGATCGAAGGGTCACTGGAACCGCAACGGAGCCTTCGGGTAACCCGGCAACCATCACGTCGGGTCCGCTAGCCGGAGCTGGCGCAGACATTGAGCCAAAAATTAGTAGCACAGCGAGCGCTGCCGAAACTGAACCCAGGATCCGGCGGTGGCGATTGAGTTGCGTCCGAATTCGAAGCAGTACATTTCCTTGCATGCTGCGAATCTAGGCGTGAAATCAGTTCACGTCCAATGACTATCCACAGGCACTACGACTTGGTGCCAGAGCCTGAACTTGACTCGGATTTCTTGGGTGCGGACTTTTCAGCCGCTGGTTTTGCGGCGGGTCCGGTAGGCGCTGCCGGCGTTGACGACGCTGAATCAGATTTTGGGGTTGTGGTGGAAGTTGAACTATTTGAGGCCCGTGAGTCCGTGCGGTAGAAGCCAGCGCCCTTGAACATTACGCCGACTCCGCTGAATTGCTTGCGAAGTGACTCCTTGCCGCAGGAGGGGCAGGTGGTCAGAGTTGGGTCCGCCATTGATTGAACGATCTCGTGATTGGTATCGCATTCAGTGCACGAATACTCGTAGGTGGGCACGCAATCCTCCAGTTGTCCGGTCAGTCGGAAAGTTGGCACTCACCCGCACTGAGTGCTAATTGTGCCCTAAGCCCGTTTGGCGTGGCTAATGCAGGGCAGCCGCGCCCTAGAGTTGCAGCCATGCGTGAAGCCAACCGACTAGTTGTAGTTGGTATTGGTGGCGCACTTGGTGCACTGAGCCGGGCCGGGGTTTCCCAACTTTTTGGCACGGGTCACATTGAAATCGGTGATCAAAGTGCCGACTTTCCCTGGGCAACCCTTACGGTCAATGTCATTGGCGCACTGTTGATTGGGATCCTCGCTGTTGCCCTGCTAACCGACAATTCCAGTTACCGCAGGCCATTTATGATCACGGGTTTCCTCGGCGGCTTCACAACTTTTTCAGCACTTGCATTAGAAGTCGCCGACCTCGTTGACCACGACATGTGGTCCACAGCGTTGATCTACCTGATTGTGACCGTAGGGGCAGGGCTCTTGGCCGTACGTGTCGGTGTTGCGTTGGCGCAAAGGTTGGTCAAGCCATGATCACGATTTTGGCGATTTCATTGGGTGCTTTTATCGGCGCCCCACTGCGGGCGTTGGTTGAGCAATATGCGGGCCGAACGCGTAGCGCATTAACGACCCTGCTGATCATCAACTCACTTGGTTCGCTGTTAGCAGGGTTCAGCCTTGGAGCTTTCTCCGGTGAGCTGAGGGTATTTTTCATTACCGGACTGGCTGGCGCTTTCACAACTTTCTCGGGCTGGGCACTCGCCCTCAGTACGTATTCAAGTTACCTGAGCGAGGCTGGGCTTGCTCACATGACGCGGTTCACGCGCCTGGGATTAGTCGTGGTTGTGGCTGTTGGAGTTCCTGTCCTGTCTGGTTGGGTCGGTTGGCTCCTGAGTCAATTCTTGCTTTAAGGTGCCCCCGCGCCAAAACGTGAGTATTTTGTTCTGGTGATCAAACGGATTTTGGGAATCGGCGCTCTGCTCATTGCGTTATCACTTGGCGGAATATTTTTCTATGGACTTCATACGGTTCGTTCTTCCTATCCGCAGTCATCAGGTGAAGTCGAACTCGCCGGGTTAACCAACTCCGTACAAGTCAAACGTGATGATCTTGGAATCCCAAATATTTATGCGGAGAGCATCAGTGATCTGTTCTTCGCACAAGGTTATGTTCACGCCCAAGACAGATTCTGGGAAATGGATGTTCGCCGACACATTACGGCCGGACGGCTCTCGGAAATGTTCGGTGAAAACCAAGTAGAAACGGATTCATTCCTTCGAACCCTTGGTTGGCGTAAAATCGCCGAGGAGGAGCTTGGCCTCTTGAGCCCTAAGTCGAATCAAATTTTGGATTCTTATAGCGCCGGAGTCAACGCCTATCTCGCTGACCACCACGGGTCTGAGGTGAGCCTCGAGTACGCGGTTCTCGGATTACAAAATCCTGATTACACAATCGAGGATTGGGTTCCGGCCGACTCGGTTGCGTGGCTGAAAGCTTTAGCTTGGGATCTTCGGGGAAATATGGAAGACGAGATTTACCGGGCGATCATGAGCGCCTCGGTTGGTGTTGAGGAAACCGAGAAGCTCTATCCCGACTACCCATTCGCCCAGCATCGACCTATTGTGGAAATTGGCGCAGTCGTTGACGGGGTATTCGATCAAAATGCACCAGTGGGATCGGGTGGTCAAGGTGCGAGTGCTCGTTACTCAGTCTCGGAAATCGTGGCACTGGAAAAAGTGTCCACGCTCAGTGCGAGCCTTGGTGATTGGTTGGGTAAATCAGGGGATGGAATCGGATCAAACTCGTGGGTTGTTGGTGGCGAAAGAACCGAGTCAGGACTGCCCATCTTGTCTAATGACCCGCACCTGGCACCGGCCATGCCGAGTCTTTGGTACCAGGCAGGCCTGCGCTGCACTGAGGTTTCTCAAGCGTGTAATTACGACGTGGCCGGGTGGACCATGGCAGGGTTGCCGGGGGTCTTCATTGGTCACAACAACAATATTGCGTGGGGTTTCACCAATCTAGGACCTGATGTAACCGACCTGATTTTGCATAAGGTCACGGGTAACACCTACCTCCTTGACGGCAAACAGGTTGAACTGAAAACTCGAACCGAGACCATCAAAGTTGCCGGTAGCGACCCGGTTGAGATCACGGTGCGAGAGACCGTCGACGGTCCGCTCATTTCTGATGTAGTTGGAATAGATACCTACACCGAGGTGGGCGTTGATGCGCCAGTTCCCGCACCTGGCTACTCAGCGTCTAATTCACCGCCACCGACACGTGGTGAAAGCTACGCCGTTGCATTGCGCTGGACCGCACTCACTCCACGCAATACTTTTGATGCATTTGATGAACTCAATACCGCGCAGAATTGGGGCGAGTTCCAAAGTGCAGCGAAACTTCTAAGCGTGCCTGCGCAGAATCTGATTTACGCCGACAAGCAGGGCGTAATTGGTTACCAAGCACCGGGAGCTATTCCGATTCGCAGTGGTTACGACGGTAAGTGGCCGGTTCCGGGTTGGACTTCTCAGTACCAGTGGAAAGGTTACATCCCTTTTGAAGGATTGCCTAGGGTCACGAATCCACCGGAGAACTGGATTGTCACCGCAAACCAGGCGGTTATTGGTCCAGATTACGAATACTTCTTAACCGATGACTGGTCCTATGGCGCAAGAAGCCAACGCATTGTTGACTTAATCGAGACGTACACGGCTGGGGGAGCGTCTCTCACCCCCGAACGCATGCGCGCAATCCAAATGGATTCACATAATGACCTTGCAGCCTTCATGGTTCCCAGATTGGCGGACGTGCAGATTCCACAAGAAGTAAGTGACGCGATCGCACTTTTTTCAGATTGGGATTTCACCCAACCAACAGATAGCGCGCCGGCGGCGTACTTTAACGCAATCTGGAAACAAATGGTGCTGCGCATGTTTGACTCTGCGACCGACAGCGAGTCGATCACCACAGGTGGCGGTGATCAATTCTGGGAAGTGATTAAGAACATTTGGGATACCCCCGAGGACTTCTGGTGGGATGACAAAACCACCCCGGTAATTGAAGATCGGGATCAACTCCTGGCAAACGCGATGATTACTGCTCAAGCTGAACTTGATGACCTCCAAGGAAGTGATCCCAACGGCTGGAATTGGGGCGGACTACACACCTTGACGCTCACGAATCAAACTCTGGGCACGAGTGGAATCGGGCCCGTTGAGCGAATCTTTAACCGTGGACCGATTGAAGTTTCCGGTGGAGACTCAATTGTGAATGCAACCGGATGGACACCCTCAGAAGGGTACGAAGTGACGTGGGTTCCCAGCATGCGTCAAGTTATTGACCTCTCCGACTTTGACAACTCAACCTGGGTAAACCTTACCGGCAATAGTGGTCACGCCTACAGCTCGAATTATTCAAATCAGGTTGATGCTTGGCGTGATGGAATCCAATTTGATTGGGCGTTCAGTAGTGAAGCCGTGGCAAATTCAACCGTTGAAACGCTGACTTTGAAACCAGCAACGAACTAGTCAGGCGTGTTGAACCAGCGCACGGTGGATTCAGTCACACTTACGTCTACCGGGATGTCATGTCCTTCGGTGGGCACGTCAGCCAGAAATTCGGATTCGTAGGTAACTCCAATGAGCAACGGTGAATGCTCAAGATCAGTAATTTCTACTAACGCTCGGTCGTAGAAACCTTTTCCTTGACCAAGCCGAAATCCGTTCGGATCAATTGCTTGCGCGGGGACAATAATCGCCGCGCACTCAGGTAATGCTTGCGAACTTGTGAGTGCTCTAAGGGGATCAGGCTCGAGTGTGCCAAATGAATTACGCCTCCAGGATTCTTCATTTCCATCCGCTGCCCACAGCAAGTCGTCACGGCTGACAATGGGAATGAGTACAGAGCAACCTAATTCACGTAATTGCGCACGCAATACATTTACCGCAGGTTCAAAGGCCATAGCTATATAAGCCGCAATGACACTCTTCGGCGTGACCGGGATGGTCTCCAAGAGGTCTGAAATGTGGCGGGAAATTTTCACATCACGCTTGGCCGCCTCACCTAAATCGAGCTTCTTGCGGGCAGCACGCAGCTCCGTACGCAAAGCGGATTTGTAGTTGACGTGGTCCGTACTCACACCCCAATGTTCCCGCACGGTCAAAGGATTGAGGTGGGCACCCTTGCGTGCACCTATATATACGTGTCGACTTGGCGTAGGGTCTCCCCATGACTTTTGAGGGAGTGCGCAAAGCGGTGATTCCTGCTGCGGGCTTAGGAACCAGGTTCCTTCCGGCGACCAAGGCAACTCCGAAAGAGATGTTGCCTGTTGTGGACAAACCAGCGATCCAGTACGTGGTAGAAGAAGCGGTCGCGGCCGGCCTTGAAGACATCCTCTTTGTTACCGGTAGAAGCAAGCGCCCACTCGAGGACCATTTTGATCGCAATTATGAACTCGAGCAGGTACTTGAAGGCAAGGGTGACGCAGAGCGCTTGCGTTTAGTTCGTGAGTCAACTGATCTTGCTCGAATTCACTATGTTCGCCAGGGTGATCCGCTCGGTTTGGGGCACGCAGTTCTCGTAGCCCATCAACATGTTGGAGACGAACCATTCGCCGTGTTACTCGGCGACGACCTTATTGATTCACGAGATCCAATCCTGGATCGCATGATCAAAATCCGAAAGGAATTTGGCGGGTCGGTGCTGTGTTTGATGCAAGTACCTCGCGAAACAATTTCGCTCTACGGGTGCGTGTCGACCAATGGAGCCCCAATCGATGGCGTTGTTGGCGTCACTGATCTGGTTGAAAAGCCTGATGTTGCCGATGCGCCAAGTGATTTGGCAATTATCGGTCGATACATCCTCGATCCTGCAGTATTTGCCGTACTCCAAGAGACTGCTCCAGGTCGCGGTGGTGAAATTCAATTAACCGACGCCCTTCGGGTACTTGCAACAATGCCACCCGAGCACGGCGGTGGCGTCCGCGGAGTTATCTTTGAAGGCAGGCGCTATGACACCGGCGACAAACTGAGTTACTTACAGGCGGTTATTACCTTGGCAACGCAGCGCGAGGATATTGGTCCTGAACTCAAGACCTGGTTACAGGATTTCTGTCAACATGAACCCAGTGGTAATCAGTAACCAACATGACGGTTCCTGGTTTTTGGCCCGTTACGTTAACGAAAGGCCAGCTCGTACTTCGGCCCCTGCGGTTAACGGATTGGCGGGCTTGGCGGGAAGTTCGTAAGCGAAATGCGCGATGGTTGTCGCAATGGGATGCAACCATGCCACCGGAGGGCCGCATGGTTGGGCAAAGACCCCCCACGTACAACGCAATGATGCGAATCATGAGGAAAGAGGCCCGCGAAGGTCGGGCACTCCCATTTGCCATTGAATTCGAAGGTAAATTTGTCGGCCAACTAACCGTTGGCGGAATGTGGGGTGGTTCATCTCGCGGTGCATTCTTTGGCTACTGGATTGACGAAAGTGTTGCCGGGCGCGGACTCATGACAACCTGTGTTGAGTTGGCGGCTGATTACTGTCTTAACACGATAATGTTGCATCGCATTGAAATAAATGTCAGGCCAGAAAATGCTGCGTCACGTGCGGTCGCATTGAAAGCAGGGTTCACCCAAGAGTCATACAGGCCAAGGTATTTACACATCGATGGCGACTGGCGCGATCACATTGGCTTTGTAAAATTTCGCGACACGCCGAATTAAGAAAACGTGCAATACCAAAGGTAGTAGACGAGTACATCTAACGTTGCGCTTGTGACCGGATTGATCTATATAGTGATCATTGGTCTTTGGGCCGCCGTTTTGATCCCCATCTGGCTGAAGCGTCAAGATCAAGTCAGTGAAGTTCGATCAACGGCTCGTTTTAGTTCGGCAATGAGGTCACTCGGTGACCGAGCCGATTCCAAGTCGGCCAGAACGGTAAGTCACAATCGTGATTTCACATCACCTCGGGATCGCGCCCGCAGCCAAGCAGCAAAGCGGCGCTCCATGGTGCTCGCGGGATTGACAAGTATCACTGCAATCTCGCTGATCGGGACTGTCTTGGGATTCATTCCAGCGTTCGTTGCGATCGCGACGGGACTACTTCTTGGTGCATTTCTTGCCACAACCATGCTTACCGCGTCAAAGCGCGACCAGGCTCCAGCTCGTAATTCGACCCGTTCCTACCGCGAATTTCATGAAGTTGAGCAGTCACGTGCATCAATTGTGCGCGATCGTCCCCGCAGTCGTACAGAACTCCAAAAGGCCGAACTCGACGACTTCGCTAACTGGGATCCATGGGAAGAAGAGGAACCCGGTTGGGATGCGGTTCCCCAAACCCTGCCACGTTACGTGACTTCGCCTCGCGCAACCGCGATTCCCCGCAATATTGAACGAAATGGTGATTGGTCCGGTGAATCCATGGTGAACATGGTTCAACAGGTGCGTAATGCACAGAAAGCGGAACTTGTTCGGGAACCAGTAGCCAATGTCAGTGATGCAACCACCGAGATCCCGATCATTCGCGCAAACTCGCCTTACCATGCCCGCGCCGTCAACGAATAGTTCCTGCTAACCTGCTCTACTACAAGGGGCTGTGGCGCAGTTGGTAGCGCGTCTCGTTCGCAATGAGAAGGCCAGGGGTTCGAATCCCCTCAGCTCCACTTCTTCCTCACCACCCCACTACTGCGGCCCGACTTTCCCAGTTCCTGGGAAAGTCGGGCAATAGTGCTTGGTTTCGCGAGGTTTTTGTCCATCTCATCCATGTTGCACATGAGGTGCGCGATATTGACTTGGAATTGTGGAGAATTCCTATTCAGGCCTGACGAACAGTCAGCCTGTGTTCCATCTAATAGCACGGTACGCTATTATCGCAAAGGTGATCAAGACGTTTCGGGATAGATCTACCGAAAAGGTCTGGCTTAGGCAACATGTTAAACAGTGGAGTCCGCAATTGCAGCGCATGGCGCGTCGCAAATTAATCCAGTTGAACTCCGCTATTGACGTTAACGATTTACGGATGCCCCCGGGTAATCACTTGGAGGTATTGGTAGGCGATCGACGAGGGCAGTGCAGTATCAGGATCAACAGCCAATGGAGAGTGTGTTTTGTTTGGACCGAAGCAGGTCCAGCCGACGCTGAAATTGTGGACTACCACTAGAGAGGATTCAATTCATGAGAGCTCACCTAACTCCGATTCATCCCGGCGAAGTGTTAGCCGAAGACTTCTTGACTCCCTTGGGCATGAGTCAATATCGCTTGGCCCATCAGATTGGAGTGCACCCGCGTCGCATCAATGCGATTGTGCACGGTCAACGAGCCGTGAGTGCAGACACGGCCCTAAGACTTTCACGTGCCTTTGGCACCTCACCGCAGTTCTGGTTGGCAATTCAATCCCAATACGACCTGGACATAGAAAATGACAAGCTCGGCACACAACTTGATGCAATCGAGCCCTTTCCCCCAAGCATCATGGACAAGGCCGTGTCCTAGTCCAACTCTTAGCTCGAACGCGCAATTGGGATAGCCGTTCGGTGTCACTGCACGATTTTCGTCCTTGACACCGCTATATAGACTCCCGTCATGGACAGGTCCGCCAGCGCAGGAATCATTGGAGCAGCTTTTGCAATTGGGCGCTCATTTCAACCGAACTTGTTAACCAGAGGGTCAACCGATCAGGCGATAATTACCGGTGCTTCATCGGCAATTGCCTACGAGTCATATAGCGCTGCAGATGCACTGCTGACCTCTATTGCATCCCGGTTGGGTCGAACCGATGAACCCAGCGCTAGTAGTCGCCTCTTTGTTGCGGGTGTTGCGGGTGTTTTAGGTGCAGGTGGTTCTTTCGCCCTGCGCTGGCGCGAACATGAACCCTCATCGCGTGCATTTGGCCGCTTGGCGGCGCAGACTTTGGCCGCGATGGCTGGTGCGAGTGTGCTAGCGACTTCTGCGTCCCGTGATCAACGTGGTGGCCCTGGCTTGCCACATGTTGCGGCAGCGTTGGCTGTGGGAGTCGGTTCTTGGGCAACAACACAACCATGGAAATCGCTGCCCGGTTCTGCGACATACCCCCAAACCGCAGTGAGCACTCAATTCCAAGGTAAGTACTTCTTTGAAGATCAAGTGCGTGAAGTTACCCCGGGGAAAGCGGCGGGGATTGGCGTGGTGGTGGCGGGGATAACCCTTGGTCTGTCTTATGTTGAGTCGGCATTGACGAATACATTGGCAAGGGGAGCGACATATCTTTTTGGCGGGCAGCCTCAGGATCATCGATTGTTAGGAAGAACTACGAGTCTGGCAATTTTCGCCGGTGCCGGATGGTTAGCGATCGGCCAAGCAGATCGATTTTTGGGTAAAAGTGGTGGTGGAATTGATTCGGGACTTGAATCCGCTCCCCAGACACCTGAAGTGAGTGGCTCACTTGCGTCAGGTTTGCCGTGGAATAAACAAACGCGCGAAGGTGCACGTTGGCTCAGCATGTCGCTACCACCAGAAACCATCAATAGCGTCATGCAAATCAAGAATGCGAAACAACCAATTCGAGTTTATGCCTCACTTGAGATAGCAGCTACCGAAGAAGAGCGTGCGGAAGTTCTGCTGAGAGAAATTGATAGAACCAAAGCCTTGGAACGCAAAGCGTTTGCGATTTTTTCTCCCACAGGTTCGGGATATGTCAACTACGTAGCAAATGAAACTTTTGAATATTTGATGCAGGGTGATTGTGCATCAGCGGCAATTCAATACTCCGTACTGCCTTCGGCATTGTCATTAACCCGCGTCGTTCAAGGCAGCGCTCAAACCCGCATGGTCCTTCAAGGGGTAGTCGAGCGCCTGTTAGCCATACCGAAAGAAAAGCGCCCACTGTTCTTTCTCTTCGGTGAGAGTCTGGGATCACAGGTAAGCGAGGACATGTTCCATAATCTAGGAACGATGGGCTTGCTCGGAACCGAGCTCAATGGTGCTCTGTGGATTGGTACGCCGGCCGCCACGAAATGGCGCGAGCAGTTGTGGGGGGGCCAGTCGATCGCAGCAGCGCCTTTGGTCGGTGAATCAGGAATCTACCTGCCTCGAACATTGAGCGATTGGGAGAATCTAGATGCTGAGCAGCGCGATCAAATAAAATTCCTCTTTTTGCAAAATGGTGATGACCCGATTCCCAAGTTTGGATCCCAAGTACTGTGGCGCAGACCTGCCTGGCTTGGTCCTGCCGCAATCCGGCAAGTCGGTTCCCCGCGGGGGACCTATTGGGTACCGATTACGACCTACTTAATGACCTTCCTGGACATGATGAACGCCCTCGTTCCTACCCCGGGAACTTTCGCACAGGGTGGGCATGACTACCGGGCTGTTTTGCCACAGGCGCTTAAAGAAACGTGGCGCTTGGAAGCAAGTGAGGCCCAAATCGAGCGGGTCAATAAAGCACTGCGACAGCGTGAGCTCGCCTGGGAGTTGTATCGGGATTGGGCTTCGGCTAATGCAAAGCCGGCGCAAGACGTAGACAAGTCCCGTGCGAAGGTTTTAAAAAACGCGACAAGATATGCGGGCTTTGAAGTCGACGAAGCGAAGTTGCAAGAAATTATTGACGCGGGCCTCAATCCGATTATGAGTTAGCAATTTGAGAGTCCACTTGTGGTCAAACTTTCGAAGTTGGCAGAGAGTGACACCTCACGCACGTTCATTTACCAGGGGAGCGGAGACATCGTGGTCTTTCCTATCTCGGCAAATGGCATGAGTGGATTTCCAGTGGTCAATTCGAGTGGAAACGTGAAAAAGAGAATCTTGCTGCCACGTGGAACGAAATACATTTCTATATCGCCCAACGGTTCTGGGAAGTTAAGAAAGTAATGGCGAACACTTCCCGAGTCGTTCATGTGGTTCATGTCCACGCTGAGGGTGAAGTTGGTGATGTTGTTGTTGGCGGTGTTGCGCCACCGCCGGGTGAAAGTGTCTGGGAACAGTCAAGATTTATTGCCACAGATAATTCATTACGTCAGTTCCTGCTTAACGAACCGCGTGGTGGTGTCTTTCGTCATTACAACCTGCTGGTCCCGCCGAAGAATCCAGCGGCCGACATGGGTTTTATCATTATGGAGCCGGTCGACACCCCGCCTATGTCAGGGTCAAACACCATTTGTGTTGCAACTGTTCTTTTGGAAACCGGGATTATTCCGATGCAGGAACCTGTGACCAAGCTGGTACTTGAGGCACCCGGTGGCTTAGTTCAGGTCACGGCGCAGTGCTCCAGGGGAAAGGTCACTTCGGTCACTCTGGAGAATCTGCCAAGCTTTGTCGTGCATGAGCAGGTATTTATTGAGGTTCCGGGCTACGGGAAAGTTGAGGTCACTACGGCTTTTGGCGGTGACAGTTTCGTCATGGTCCAAGCGAGCGCGCTTGGATTTGAGTTGGTTCCCAGTCAAGCAGTGGAGTTAGCGCGATTCGGCATGCTGTTGCGCGCCGCCGCAAATGCGCAACTGGAATTTGCGCACCCGCTCTTGCCCGAGTGGAAGCACCACTCATTTGCCTACCTCACAGGTGAGCTGGAACGCAATGATCTCGGCGAACTCACATCCACGAATGTATGTGTAATTAACCCGGGGAAACTTGATCGCTCGCCAACGGGAACGGGCGTAAGTGCCCTGATGGCGGTATTGCATTCCCAAGGAGTCATGTCCGTTGGTGAGTCATTTATTGGGCGCAGCATTATTGGTTCGCAATTTACCGGTCAGATAGTTTCCGAGGCTCGACTGGGAGATATATCAGCGATTATTCCCACGATTAGTGGTCAGGGATACATCTATGGAACCAGTCAGTTTTATGTTGATCCGCAAGATCCATGGCCACTTGGGTATCGTGTTGCGGACACTTGGCCGCATTTGAGCGCCAACTGAATTGATTTGCGTTAGCCACTACAAAGCGCCGAGAGTTAGCGGTCATTCCTCAACAACCCTTAGGTAGTTGAGGACTCAATCATTTAGTAGACTCAGGTGGCACCAAGTAGGTGCACACTTTTTTCAAGGAGAACTGCGTGAGCACTGCTGCGCCTTCACAGTCCAATAATTCGGAATTTTCCGCACCGGATCCCAACCGTTGGCGCGCGCTGGTTGTCATCGCAATCGCTCAGCTGATGGTCGTTCTCGACGCCTCAATTGTGAATATTGCTCTTCCCAGTATGCAGGCGGACCTTGGTATTAGCGATGCAAACCGTCAATGGGTTGTGACCGCCTACACCTTGGCATTCGGTGGACTCCTGCTCCTCGGTGGACGCATCGCCGACTACCAGGGCCGTAAACGCATGTTTATCGTGGGACTGATCGGCTTCGCCGCAGCCTCTGCGCTCGGTGGCCTCTCGGTCAATGCCGGAATGCTTTTTGCTGCTCGTGGATTGCAAGGTGTCTTTGCAGCGCTTCTCGCTCCTGCAGCACTGAGTTTGATCTCGGTGACGTTCACCGATTCAAAGGAACGCGCAAAAGCTTTCGGCGTTTACGGTGCGCTTTCTGGTGCTGGTGCAGCGATTGGACTCGTGCTCGGCGGAATTCTGACCGAATATGCATCCTGGCATTGGACCTTGTTGGTCAACGTCCCAATCGCGCTGATCGCCGTGTTCCTTGGGTTGGCCTATGTTCACGAAAGTCGCGCAACTGGTGACACGAAGTACGACATACCTGGCGCAATCACAGCGACACTTGGATTGGTTGCATTGGTGTATGGAATCACCAAGGCTCAGTCAGACGGGTGGACCGGAACAAGTACCTTGTCGTTTATTGGTATTGCCATGGCCATTTTGGTCCTGTTCTTTATTATTGAGAATCGATCAAGTCACCCATTGCTGCCACTTGCAATTATTAAGAACCGAAACCGGGGCGGGGCTTACCTTGCGAGCTTCTTTGTCGGGATTGGGCTATTTGCAATGTTCCTGTTCCTCACCTACTTTTTCCAAATTGTGTTGGGCTACACACCGCTTAAAACTGGTTTGCTCTTCCTGCCGTTCTCAGCCGGTGTGATTATCAGTGCCGGGATTGCTAGTCAATTGTTACCACGCTTTGGTCCCCGGTACGTAACTTTCAGCGGATTTATCATGGCAACGATCGGTATGTTGCTCTTGACCCAAATGAGCGCTGAGAGTTCCTACTGGCCAAATATTTTGCCTGCGCTGATCATTATCAGCCTCGGCATGGGCCTGATCTTCGTTCCACTCTCAGCCACAGCACTGTTTGCTGTTGGGAATCATGACGCCGGTGTTGCCTCCGCGGTATTGAACACGAGCCAGCAAATCGGTGGATCTGTTGGTATCGCGTTCTTGAACACAATCGCAACGAGTGCAACAGTTGCGTACGTAGTCGCTAACAGCGTGAATCCACTTGATCCCGATGCCCAGGTTGAGGGCTATGTTGACGCCTTCATGTGGGGTGCGGGAATTCTGGCTCTAGCGGGAGTCATCTGGGTGAGTTTGGTCCGAATCTCCAAGAAGGAGATGTCAGCGGGAGATACTGCCGCAGCTGTTCATATGTAGTTCGAATTAGTTACTGTGCTGCCGCAGCGTGGAGACACGAGCAAATCCTCAGTTTTTTTGACGATGAGCAAATCCGTGGCACCGTGGAAGTCATGTACAAACTTCCCCAAGGAACTCTGCCCCACAAATTAATTGGAATTACCGCAACGATCGGCCTGCTCGCCGCAGGATTAACCACGGCAAGTCCGGCTAGTGCAGCCACGGGAGATGTAACAACTTTCCCCATTCCATTCGCTAACTCGCAACCAGGTGGAATCGCGCTGGACCCATTAGGAAACTTCTGGATTGGACTCACTGCATTAGACCAAATTGCTAAGGCAACACCAAGTGGCGAATTGGTCACCATTGCAATTCCAAATGGCAGCGCGAGCGCCGGCACCAGCTCGTTAGCGCTTGGCACGGATAACCGCATGTGGCTGACCGAGAAGACTGCAAACCGGGTCAGTTACTTTAATACGTTGTCCAATGTCTACAACGGTTTTGACATTCCCACTGCTGGCTCGCAGCCCATGGGAATTGCGGCTGGACCTGATGGCGCCATGTGGTTCACCGAATTTGCCACGGACAAGATTGGTCGAGTAACCAACGCGGGAAAATTTACCGAGTTCAACTTGGCGAAAGATGCAGAACCCACCTCGATTGTTACCGGTCCTGACGGAGCCTTGTGGTTCACCGCTCAAAAGGGCAATTCAATCGGTCGAATTACAACCTCCGGTGTCATTACCAACTACGCGTTGCCAACGGCAAACTCGGGTCCGACCGACATCACCGTCGGTGAAGACGGAAACTTATGGTTTACCCAGTCGACCGGGAATCGAATTGGTCGCATGACTCAGAAGGGATTGCTCGCAGAGTTTTCACTTCCCACGGCGAATTCAAATGCAAATCAGATCACTTTGGGGGCCGACGGCCAACTGTGGTTCACCCAGACGGGTGCGAACCGAATTGGTCAAATCACCAATGGTGGGATTGTTACCGAGTACGCCCTCCCGGGTGCAAATAACGGTCCGGTCGGAATCGTAGCCGGACTCGATGGGAACACTTGGTACACCTCAACGACAACGAATCAGTTGGGTCGACTCCTCAGTGGAGTCGTGCCTAGTGCAACGTCTGGCTCCCCGACGTTGATCGCGACGAGTACCAAGACTGGTTCGACGGTGACTACGACAACAGGTAATTGGTTATCCCTGCCAAGCGCTTACACTTACCAGTGGCAGCATTGTGCCGAAAACACCAGTGCATCATGTGTCAATATTGCTGGAGCAACCAAAGAGACCTACGTACTCACCGATGCAGACGCGGGGAAGTTCATTCGATCAACCGTCGCGGCAACTAATCTCAATGGCGTAAGTCAGACCACTGACCAAAGTGCGCGGCTTGGAATTGATGGATTGCCACCCAAATTGGCACCGACACCTGTTGTGGGCGGTCAAACCATTCAATTAGTTCCTGGAGTGACCGGAACTCTCAAGGGTGCTAAGAGAGTCAAGATTGGTGATCGCAGACTTTTCCGTGTGATCATGTCTGATCGCGCGGTTAAAGGCAAGGTCCGCATGAGCATTGTCAACTCTGCTGGGGTTGAGGTTTATGTAATTGCCAAGGGCAAGTGGATCAACAAGGCTGGCAAAGCGAAAAGGATCAAGAAAATCAAGTACTCCCTCGCGCCTGGGTACTACACGTTGAAGGCCGTGTACACACCACGTGCGAACCAAGGAACCACCTATCCCGTGGCCACGATGAGTAAGCCAATCCGCGTCAAGCGGTAACGCTGCACTAGCCTTTCCGGGTTGTCACTTTTCAACCGGGAAAGGTAGGTGCGCGTGGCGGCACTGCTCGCGCTTCTTTCAAGCCTTCGTGGGGTGTAGCTGACTTTCTTGGCGGACTAGCCGCCAGACGCGCTGGAGCCACCCAGGTTCTTGCAGTTTCCTATCCATCCGGCGCCATCGTCATTACCTTCCTTGCGATCTTTGTTGTCCCTGGGAAATTAAGCACCGACCTTATTGGTATTTCACTACTTACCGGCGTGGTCGGGTCGATCGCTATTGCGTTGCTGTACGCCGCTTTGGTGCGCGGGCAAATGGGTGTGGTGTCACCCATTACCGCGGTAATGAGTGGTGCGGTTCCAGTATTTGTTGGACTTTTTCGCGGTGAACAGCTTTCAGCTTTTGCTTTTGCCGGGATGGGTCTTGCGGTATTTGCTGTCGTTCTTGTTAGTCGTGAGTCAACCCACCATGGTGGACAAACTCCACTCTCGGCAATCGGATTGTCGATTGCAGCAGGTTTCGCAATCGGGATCTATTTAACTGTAATTGGTTTGGCACCCGTCGACTCAGGCGTGTGGGTCGCATCTATGGGGCGCTGGGTTTCCACAATTATCATGATCAGCTTCGTGGCCGTAGTCGTTCGCTCATTTGATAGGACAACTTTTCCGTGGAAGCTTGCAATAATTACTGGCATTCTTGACTCGACCGCAAACGGCCTTTTCCAGTTGGCGAGCCAGCGCGGGCTCTTGTCAATTGTTGCGGTCCTGGGCTCGCTCTACCCTGCAGCGACAGTCGTGTTGGCCCGCGTTGTGATCAAGGAGCGAATGAATCGAGTCCAAAGTGTCGGGGTGCTCCTGGCTCTGAGCGCAGCGGTGTTGCTCACCTTTAATTCGTAGAGAGTGACTTCATGGTCTTTCGAATGAAGACAAAGGAGACGATATTGGCGGTGGCGAGCGCGATAAAGATTGCGGACATGATTTCCCAGCCTTGGGCTGACCAAATAATGAATGCGGCACCGGCAAAGAACACTGCCGCGAAGATTTGCAAGGTGGCTGAAAATCGAAGTTTGCGCAGCTCCCTTACTTTGAAGTCAGTTTGCGGGTTTTCATTTACCGGATCCACGTGAATTCCTAACTCGATGCTGGATGGCTGAGGGTGACACGATAAATTGTTTAATACTCGCAGAAAGTTCGATCAACTTCTCCTTCTGGACTGCATTTTTACTCCAGGCTAAGCCAATCGTGCGAAATGGTTGTGGATTTGCCAGGCTTGCGATTGCGATCCCTGTGCCGAGTCGGGCCTCTAGTTCAACGGCGCACTCGGGTAGAAGTGTGACCCCGTTACCGGCGGCCACCATTTGACACACCGTGGCCAGGCCCGCCGCGCCAACGTCGTACGTATTCGAAATTTTTGCATTGGCACAGATCTCTTCGGCTTGACCTCGAAGGCAGTGGCCATCTTCAATTAACAAAACAGGAAAGTCTGCGATCGCACCTAAGTTAATTCCAGAGGTGCCCGCGAGCGGGTGGTCAATGGGAACGGCGAGGTGAAATGTATCGGTGAAGAGTTCAAAAGTTTCAATGTCGGAGTGGGCGATCGGGAGTGCAAGTAGCGCCAGGTCAATTGAGTGATCACGCAATGAATTGACGAGAACGTCGGTGCGCTGCTCAGAAAGCTGCAGGGAAATTGTGCTGCCAAGCCCAGCAACTATTTTCGGTAACAAATACGGCGCGAGGGTGGGAATAGCGCCCAATCGCAGCACCGAGTCAACACCGTGCGGGGCAGCTGCCTTGGTGAAGTCTGCGAGTGCATCAAGTGCGCGGCGGGCGAAGGGGATAAGTGCGGTTCCCACTGAGGTCAATTCCACGCCTCGGGAACCGCGTTGAAATAGCGGAAAACCAACTGAGGATTCCAAGTCCCGAATCTGAACGCTGACCGCCGGCTGGCTGATTCCCAATACGTGAGCAGCGGATCCAAAGCTGCGTTCCTGGGTCACGGCAACAAATGCTCGAAGTTGGGGGTAGGTCGGGTGCCAGTTTCGCCGATCGAAGTCCATAATCAATGATTATGCCACATAAAAGATTATTCATTGGACTTATGGGAGATTTTGGGCGAGAATGACGTCAACCTAGGGAAGAAGGATTGGTTTTCTATGAGTGCTGAAACGCAATGTCCAGTTATGCACGGAGCAGTCGTTGGCGGAACCCAGAATGAAGACTGGTGGCCCAATCGGCTGAACTTGCGCGTCCTCGATCAAAACCCTCCATCAGGTAACCCGATGGGTGCGGATTTTGACTACGCCAAAGCATTCGCAACACTTGATCTTGATGCAGTGAAAGCAGACCTCACCAAAGTGATGACCGACTCCCAAGAATGGTGGCCAGCGGACTACGGGCATTACGGCCCTTTCTTTATTCGAATGGCTTGGCACGGTGCCGGTACCTACCGCACCTTGGATGGTCGCGGCGGCGGGGGCAATGGAATGCAGCGCTTCGCGCCCCTCAATAGTTGGCCAGACAATGTGAGCCTTGACAAGGCACGTCGACTGCTGTGGCCGGTTAAGCAGAAGTACGGCAAGAATCTTTCCTGGGCGGATCTATTTATCCTGACCGGAAACGTCGCCTTGGAATCGATGGGCTTTAACACTTTGGGTTTCGGTGGCGGTCGCGTCGATGTGTACCAGCCTGACGAAACCTATTGGGGTTCTGAGCACGAGTGGCTTGGCGACACCCGCTATACCGGTGACCGAGAATTAGAAAATCCACTTGCTGCTGTGCAAATGGGTTTGATCTACGTCAACCCTGAAGGACCCAATGGAGTTCCCGACCCCATGGGATCTGCTCGCGACATTCGCGAAACCTTCGCCCGCATGGCAATGAATGACTACGAAACAGTTGCGCTCACCGCTGGTGGTCACACCTTCGGCAAGACGCACGGTGCTGCGGATCCCAATAAGTACGTTGGTGCTGAACCAGAAAGTGCACCACTACAAGAAATGGGCTTAGGCTGGAAGAGCACATTCGGAACCGGCAGTGGTGAAGACACCATTTCCAGCGGCCTGGAAGGTGCATGGAC
>JBDNFH010000110.1:0-6124 GCA_041689915.1 Candidatus Nanopelagicales bacterium
GTTGACGTGCGTATTCTGTGACAAGTCCGTGGCCTCACTTTGATCAGATAGCTGTCATTGACAACAGCCATGATCACGAGGTCACGGGCGTCCTACATCAGCGCCCCCGACCCGGATTGCCCGGTTAAGTCTGAAGAGCCGGTTAACCGGGCAACGTGTTTTTCACGGCTTTAGCGGCGCTTCTTTAACCGTGTACCTTGCTGCCCCCAAATGGAGTGCAGAGTTGCACTGGAAGCTGTTCCAGTTGCCCCTATCGGATCCGATCTGTAGCTCCCCACGTGGCGTTTCCATCACCGGGAGTTCGGCGAGGTACGGTGTTAGATCAGTTCACTCGAGAGGAGAACTCAATGGCTACCACTCGCTTCTCGCGTATTCTGGCTGTGACTGTGGCATTCGGCATCGCGCTCGCAGGAATCGTCGCCGTCGGCCCCGGCAATGCAACTACCCCGGTCAAGAAGAAAGTAACGCTCACGGTAACCGAACTGCCCGCTCAGGTCCGATTGATTCCGGGGGAGGCCGTGACGGTTCGGCTGTCCACCAACCGCACCACCGGCTACACCTGGTCCACCCGCGTCGCCGGTGACAAGCCGTTTGTAGACGTGATCAAGGGTGTGTATGCAGCGCCCACCACGGACCTGATCGGTGCACCGGGCACAACGTCATGGACGGTGACTGCCAAGGCCAAGGGAACGGCCGTGGTCAAGATCATCACGACGTCCCCCTCCGGCGCCAAGAAGCAGGTCGGTTCACTGACGGTCATCATTCGCTAGTCCAAACGACGGAGATCAATCTCCCGCATACAGCTGGCTGTGTCAGTGGCGCTGTGTCAGCGGCTGGGCGCAGTCGCCGACTACGTGGTGGGAAGCGTGACAGTGAAGGTGGCGCCGCGACCCTGCCCGAGACTGGTGGCGCGCAGCAGCCCGCCGTGTGCCTCGATCAGGGCCCGAGCGATCGTGAGCCCGATACCGCTGCCCTGCGAGGCGGTGCGCGCCGGATCCACTCGATAGAACCGCTGGAAGATCTTCTCCTCATCGCACGGGGCGAACCCGGATCCGGTGTCGGTGACGGTCAGCTCGACCGAATCGCCGAAGCCAGCGATCGCGATGCTCACGTCGTCGCCGGGTCTGGTGTGGCGTAGGGCGTTGTCCAGTAACTGGTCGAGGACCTCGGCAAGTCGATCGCGATCGCCGATCACCACGGCTGGCGACGTTCCTGGACCATGCAGGTGAACTCCGGCGTTGGCGAAGCGTGCCGCTGCCCCCGTCAGGGTTACCTGGGCCACGTCGACGAGGTCAACGTTACGCAGGTCGAGGCGGAAGGAGCCTTCCTCGGCCCTGGATACAGCCGCCAGGTCGTCGATCAGTCGCGCTAGCCGCCTGGAGTTCTCGGTGAGGGTGCCCAGCATTTGCGCGTCCGCCGGCAGGACCTCGTCGATGATGGCTTCAACAGTGGCTTCGATCGAGGTTAACGGGGTGCGCAGTTCGTGGGCCAGGTCGGACATCAGTCGGATGCGGATGCGCTCGGACGCCTCAAGCCGCTCGGCAAGCGCGTTGACCGAATTAGCGAGGTCGGCCAGTTCCGGTCCTATGCGGGGCGCGGTGACTCGGGCCGAGTAGTCGCCGGCGGCCAGCAGACTGGCGGTGCGGGAGGTGGCGGTCACCGGATCGCTGATCCGTCGGGCCACAAGCAAGGCCATGGCGGCGGCGACTCCCACGGCAGCCAGCACCCCGACACCCGTGGAAACGAGCATCGCGATCGCGAAACCTTCATCCACGTGCCTGGACACGTCAGGGGTCTGCGTCACGCCTGTCTGTGCAAGGTGCTGATAGAACACCACCGGCGCGACCAGCGTCGAGACCAGGACAAGGGTACCCGCACCAGCAAGCACGACCAATCCCATGGCACCAAAAACCCGGACTCTGAGTCTGGGGCCTTTGCCTATCCGGGCCGTACTCGCGGGGTTCACCCGGCACCCATCCGAAAACCAACCCCGCGCACCGTGAGGATGTACTTCGGCGCGGCCGTGTCCTCCCCGAGCTTGGCGCGGATGTGGGCGACGTGCACGTCGACGAGATGGTCGTCCCCGATCCATCCCGCACCCCACACTGCGTCCACGAGGTGACCACGCGAGTAGACCCGGCGAGGATGGGCGCTGAGGACATCGAGGAGATCGAACTCTGTTCGGGTCAGGTTGACCAACTCTTCTGCAAGCGTCACCTCGCGAGCCTCCGGATCGATGGACACGGCCCCGAATCGGCGCACGACCGCAGTGTCAGCAGCGAACTCGGCCCGCGGACGACGCAGCATCGCACGGATCCGTGCCACCAGTTCGCGGGGGCTGAACGGCTTGGTGAGGTAGTCGTCGGCTCCCACCGACAGGCCGATCAACGTGTCGACTTCCTCCGTGCGGGCCGTCAGCATCACGACGTAGGCATCAGTGAAAATGCGCAGGCGACGGCACGCCTCAATTCCGTCCAATGAGGGAAGCATCAGATCCAGGACGATCACGTCGGGGTTCTGCGCTTTGGCCATCTCCACGGCGGTCAACCCATCAGCAGCCTCGGTTACTTGGAACCCTTCTCGTTCCAGGTAACCGACAATCACCCGACGAATCGCCGCTTCATCCTCGACGACGAGGACGCGAAGAACCGCTTCTCCGCCGCTCACCGCAGGATGCATCGTCAGGAACTGCTCGCGGTCGGAGCGGGATTGCTCCACTGAAGGTAACCGACCTGCCCTGTGTCGTCGCTAACCATGAGGGTGCCCGCCAGGGAGCCCTCCTTGGTGACGGTAAACATGTAGCCCATCGGCACCTGGGTGCCCAAGTCCGAGATGGTGCCGGGCTGGTTGGTAGCCAGCCAGGCATCGCCCAACTCCTTGGCCTCGGCCAGACTCACCTGCACGCCGCCGCTGTTCCAGCCTTGGCCCCACATCCCAGACCCGCTGTACCAGCCTTGCCCCATCATGCCGTTGCTCAGACCCTGCTGCCAGTCGTCCGCACCGGCAACTCCATAGCGCTCGGACCCCGGCCACCGACTGTTGGAGGCAGATGCCATGAACACTCCAGCCGACCCGATGAGTGTCACGACGGCAAGGACGAGTGCGATCACATACCCGCGCCGGTTGGCCTTCATGACCGATGCCTCATCTCGGCTATTGCTCCGCACCGCGCCCGGTACGTTTGCTCGTCGATCTCACCCAAGGCAAACTGCCGATCCAGTGCCTGCTCTGGAGAGTCATTCGTGGTCGCCGCAGGTCCAACAGCCGCCCGATCACTCGCACCCGACCCAGGGAGTAACTTGATCACCAGGAAGATGATCAGGCCGATCAAGCCAATCCAGAACAACCACATGATCACTCCTGCCCCGCCCATATTCGCTCCGTACCAACCCATCATGGCTGAATCCTTTCTACTTTTATAAGGCCAGTCGGTACTCACCGACTCACACCAACCATTATGAGTCTTGACTCTTACGGTAGGACTGCTGTAACAGTTAAGTTTCCATGTAGATGCGCGCGATGCCCCACATCGAAGTCCTTTGGCGGTGCCGTGGCGAGGCATAGTGATCCTCCTTCAGAACAGATTGATGAGTTTGAAAACGGTCATGATCATCAGGTCACGGGCGTCCTCTATCAACGCCCCCGACCCGGGTTGCTCGGTTAACTCTGAAGCGCCGGTAACCTGTCCCAATGGCTGGGACGTCGGATTACTCGGAACGAATCACACGAGCACAGGTCCACATGCAAGAGCTTGGTATCGATCTCATGCTCGTTACCCCGAGCGCAGACCTGCGTTACTTGATTGGCTACAACGCAATTCCGCTGGAACGCATCACCGCTCTCGTCATCGCCCCTCAGAAGGCTCCCTTTCTGGTTGTTCCTCGATTGGAAATATCAACAGCTAAAGCAAGCCCATTTGGTGAACGGGCTTGGGAAGTTTTTGGTTGGGGAGAGAATGACAATCCCTATGACATTATTCGCATTAAATCCGGATTCGCCCAGGGCAAGATCGCAGTAGACAATCACATGTGGGCCGAGCGAGTTCTTAAGGTTCAAGAAAACTTTGCCGGTGCCCTCATTGAATTGGCTGCACCCATTATTAGCGCCATTCGAATTATTAAAACCCCAACCGAGTTGGACTTCCTGCGGGAAGCAGCAGCTGCAATTGATCGGGTCCACGCCCAAGTACCCAAGGTCCTTCGGGTTGGGCGTACCGAAGAAGAAGTGGG
The DNA here is from genome assembly GCA_041689915.1 of Candidatus Nanopelagicales bacterium. GTDB lineage: Bacteria > Actinomycetota > Actinomycetes > S36-B12 > S36-B12 > UBA4592. The sequence continues at coordinate 4,230 of JBDNFH010000110.1, forward strand.
CCGAGATATTGCCGACCTTATTTTGGCCGAAGGGCACTCACGTGTTGACTTTGTGATCGTGGCCTCTGGTCCCAATGGAGCAAGCCCTCACCACGAACTTAGTGACCGGGTCATCAACGCGGGGGAGCCGGTAGTCGTTGATATTGGCGGGACCATGCCAAGTGGCTACTGCAGTGACTGCACCCGCACCTACTCCATGGGGGACCCTGGTTCGGACTACTTGAAACGTTATGCGGTCTTACAAAGGGCACAGGAACTTTCAACTAGAGCAGTTCACAACGGTGCGATCAGCCACGACATTGATGCAGCAGGTCGAAATGAACTCGCCAAGGGTGAGCTATCTGTTTACTTTATCCACCGAACCGGTCACGGAATCGGACTAGAAACACATGAAGAGCCGTACTTGGGTGAGAACAATATGACGGTGATTGAAAATAATATGGTGTTCAGTATTGAACCCGGTTTCTACATTGAGGGCGTGCACGGTGCCCGCATCGAAGACATTGTGATCTGCACCCCACAAGGACCAGAGTCAATTAACAAACAAACCCGTGATCTTGTCATTATTGAGAGTTAGCACGTACGTTTATGTCTCAACGCACCCTGATCACGAATGCTGCCATGTATGCACCGAGTGTTCCCTACGCCACGGCGATGCTGATTGACGGCGAAGAAATAGTGTGGATCGGGGATGACAATGGCGCACAGGTTCACGGCGAAGTCGCCGACACTGTGATTAACGCCGAACGGCACTTTTTGGCACCGGGATTTGTTGATGCTCACGTTCACTCGACCAGTACAGGAATCATGCTCAGCGGGCTGGACCTTACCCAAGTACAGCACAAAGATCAATTACTCGACCTGCTGTCGGACTACACAAAGCATCTCAATGGAGCAACAGTTTTAGGCCACGGCTGGGATGAAACCAATTGGTTTCACCCGCAACTTCCCACACGCGCGGAAATCGATCGAGCAACGTGGGGCAGTGTCGTCTATCTGAGCCGGGTCGACGTGCATTCTGCGCTAGTGTCCAACTCACTTATTGCGCAAATACCGGAAAGCAGAGGACTCGTAGGTTTCGGTGAGGGTCCTGTTACGCAACTTGCACACGGCGCCCTGCGAACATTAGCCTTGAGTTCGATAACCGATGCTCAACGAAGCAATGCTCAGGAAACTTTTTTTAAAAATGCACTTCAACAAGGGATTGTCAGTGTCCACGAAATGGCTGGACCACAAATCAGCAGTCATGTGGATGCACGGTCCCTTAAAGAACTCGCAACCCAACCAGGTATGCCGCACCTCGCGATCTATTGGGGCGAACTCTTCAACGAAGACACACGTGAAATAATTGCGGACTTGGACGCAATTGGCGCGGGCGGCGACCTCTTCATTGACGGGGCAATTGGTTCACGCACGGCCTTCCTACATGAGCCGTACACCGATGGACAACAAACCCAGGGGGCTAATTACCTCACGACCGATCAAGTGGCCGAGCACTTGATCGCCTGCACCAAAGCTGGAATTCAAGGTGGTTTTCACGCCATTGGTGACCACGCTTGCGAAAGTGCAATCGCGGGCGCGAGCATCGCAGCTCGCCAAACGTCAGAATCAGACTTCAAAAAACTGCGACACCGATTAGAACATGCCGAAATGCTCGCTGAAAATCACATCGGGATCATGCGCAATCTTGGCATGACCGCGAGCATGCAACCGCTTTTTGATGCTTGGTGGGGAAATCATGGTGGTATGTATGAGAAGCGTTTGGGTGAGAGGTCACGACACATGAATAGGTGGGGGAGTCTGCAAGCACATGGCACTGCAGTGTGTTTTTCTTCAGATTCACCGGTGACTTCTAATACGCCGTGGAATGCGGTACACGCTGCGATGCATCATCA
>JBDNFH010000111.1:0-13761 GCA_041689915.1 Candidatus Nanopelagicales bacterium
CCTCGCTGCTTTTGGGGAGGGAGTATTCAGTTCCTTCACCTGGTCCGCGATGCACAACCAACATGGCCGCACCGCTGGGGAGGTCTCGATGGAAGCCTGTTCCCACTGAAACAGGACCTGTGCCTGTTTGAATTATTGAGGTAATGGCGCCCGTGTGTTCAATTCCTAGCCCACCCAGGTCAATATCAACCGGAGCACCGCACGCCGAGCAAAACCGGTCTGTCGGTGACACACTCTGATCACAAACGGCGCACTTCATGGAGATTCGCTAGGCCTGATTGATAAGTGCGTTGTAATCGACTGAACTGAGTAGTTCGTCGATTTGTTGCGGAACGTCTGGCTCAATTTCGACTAGCCAGCCATGGAAATATGGAGATGAATTAATGAGTTCAGGGTTTGCTTCAAGCTCGGGATTTATTGCAACAACCGTGCCGTCAATGGGAGCGAACAGGTCACTAACGCTCTTGGTTGATTCAACTTCGCCACATGAGGTACCGGCCTTTAATTCGTCACCCACAGCAGGGAGTGAAACGTAGACGATGTCTCCGAGTGCATCCTGGGCGTAATCGGTGATCCCGAATACTGCGTTGCCATTGTCATTGAGGCGTAACCACTCGTGGTCTGAGGTATACGACAATTCTTCTGGAGTCATGATTGAACCCTATCCGTTGTGGTTATGTGTATGTAACAATATGCGCGTCTGATCAAAATACCGCATGCCGGCCCACCAATATAGATACGTCCCCCACAGCGCGAAAGCCCACCCAGCGGCCGCCAGCACGGGTGCCGTCGCACCGCCCCGTCCGCCGATCAGGATGAGGGGAAAGCCCCACAGCAAAACGAAGGTTGCAGCCTTACCAATGTAGGTCACCGGGAGCGCTGAGATCCCCAGTGTTCGTAGTGCAGGGATCAAGGCCAGCAAGGCAAGATCACGAAGAGCTATCAGGATCACCAACCACCAGGGGATCAGGTTCGCTAGGGCGAGCCCGATCAAGGTGGCCGCGATATACAGGCGGTCAACGAGTGGGTCAAGCAAGATTCCTAGCCGACTGACCTGGTTGAGCCTTCGAGCTAAGTACCCGTCAACCCAGTCGGTTGCTCCCGCAATCACCAGGACACACAACGACCAAAAATAATTTTCACGTACGAGCAGGAGATAAAAGAACAGTGGAATGCCAAGAAGACGCAGTGCACTCACAGCATTCGGAATTGTCCAGGGCCGCCAGGGAGTCATGATTGAGATCCTTTCGTACTTCTGACAATGACAGTCACTACGAGTACGACAAAAAGAATAAGTAGCGCGCTTGCGGCCATTGCTAAACCAAGGACCCAGCTATCCGCATTTGGGTAGCTCACTAGGGCGTTGAGTGCGATTTGTTCAACTTTTGATTCCGGATCGGTGAACTCAATGATCAAGGTCGAGTTGGATGCGCTATCAACATCAAATGTAATCGCGGTGCCCGTCGCACTCTTGGTGAATCCGGTATTCTCGCCGACTTGTAGCCAAGGTAGCCCTAGTGCGCTGTGCGTGAGCGCCCACGACTCTGACCCGAAGGTCAAAATACATGTATCAGATCCAAGGATTGATGAATCAACAGCTTCCCTGGGAAGTAGACCCGCGTTTAGATTAACTTCTGGGACGGTGGAAATTCGAAGTTCTTCGTTGGGGTCAGGAAGCAAGGCGAGTTGATCAGAGCGACTAATGTCGATCCGATCAAGATCTATCAAGACTACTGAACAGGATTGCAATTCATTGAGGTTGATCTGGGGGCCTTGCGCGCTTACTGATTTGCCAGACCCAAAGAAAGCGTAGAGGGCGGTCGCTAGGCCACCTGCGCCCAATGCCAGGAGCAATAGCAGAGCAAGTACTAAGACCACGAGAATTCTACGAAAGCGTCGCACCGATCAACCCCTCCACTGGAACCCCGACTTTTGTGTGTTTCCTATTGCACATTTTTCGAATATTCTCGTACTCAACCATCTTAGGTAGAGACCATAGCTTTCTCGTGGAGGCGAGAGACTTAGGCTTGCCCGGTGATTGATCGCACATTGCTCATAACAATTAGTGGAATTGATGCACCTGGAGTGACTAGTGCGATATTCGAAGCCTTAGCTCCATCTCCCGTGGTGGTGATTGATATGGAGCAGCTAGTTGTTCGAGGGCATCTCACACTCGCAATTGCGCTAGAAATAGACCCAAGCATTGAGGACGGGGCCGCGCAAATGGTTCTTGATTCCGTACGAAAAAATGTCCGGATTGCTGCCAGTTCCAGAAATATGGAAATCACAACCCGTCCAGGTGTGACGTTAGAAATGGATCATTCACCAGAAAAATTCCAAGTAATAGTCATGGGTTCACCTTTACACCCCGAGTGCATCAACATCGTTACTTCAACCATCGCTACACATGGCGGCAATCTGGATCGAATTTACCGGATCGCTGACTATCCCGTTACGGCAATTCGATTTGAAGGTTCTGGAGTGGCTCACAGTGTTTTACGGCGTCCCCTTGCGGAAGTCTCGGTGCGTTGCCAGGTTGATATTTCCGTTCAAGACGTGGATCTTGAAGCGCGTGGCCAATACCTAGTCGTTATGGACGTTGATTCAACATTGATCCAGGAGGAGGTCGTAGATTTGCTGGGAACATTAGCGGGCGTGGGCGAGGCCGTTAGTGAAATTACGCTGGCAGCGATGAATGGCGAACTAGATTTTGCACAAGCACTCCAAGCACGCGTTTCATTACTTGCGGGCGCTCCAGCAACGCTCCTTGATCAAGTTCGCGAAATGGTCACCCTTACGCCAGGGGCACGCACACTCTGCCGCACGTTGAATCGATTGGGTTACCGGATCGTGTTGGTTTCTGGCGGATTCACCAATGTGATCGAACCAATTGCAAAAGATTTGGGAGTGAGCGCATTTCGCGCGAACACCTTGGAGGTCCGGTGCGGTGTGATCACGGGCAAACTGCTGGGGCCGATTGTCGACCGTGAAGGGAAACGCCAGGCGCTCATTGATTTTTCCAAGGAGTTCAATATTCCAAATCGGCGCACAATTGCAATCGGCGATGGTGCAAATGACATTGACATGATTTCGCAAGCAGGGCTTGGTGTGGCGTTCAATGCCAAACTCGCCTTACGCGAAAGCGCGGACACCACGGTCAACGTCCCCTACTTGGACTCCGTGCTGTACCTGCTAGGAATCACCCGGGACGAGATTGTCAGATCTGACCGCGGGAATTGCGACTAAGCACCTTGGGAATGCATTCCACCATCAACGTGGATCATTTCCCCACTCGTTGCCGGTAGCCAATCGGAGAGCAACACAACACATGCCTGAGCAGCTGCTGTTGGATCGCTAACGTCCCAGCCTAATGGAGCCCGTTGCTCCCAAATGCTCTCGAACTCCTCAAAGCCTGGAATGCTCTTCGCAGCCATGGTACGAATTGGCCCCGCCGCGACAAGATTGACACGAATACCTTGTGGACCCAAGTCCCGCGCCAGGTATCTTGATGTACTTTCCAGGGCCGCCTTAGCCACACCCATCCAGTCGTACGTTGGCCAGGCAACCGTTGCGTCGAAGTCCAGGCCAACGATTGATGTGCCCTTGCCAAGAAGTGGCTTGCATGCGACGGCGAGTGATTTGAAGGAGAAGGTTGATATTTGCATTGCGGTGGCAACATCTTCCCAAGGAGTATTAAGAAAATTACCACCGAGAGCGCTTTCAGGAGCGAACCCAATTGAATGCAGGACGCCATCAAGATGCGTAACATGCGCGCGCACGCGATCTGCCAAAGCGTCAAGGTCCTCCTGTGAGGTCACATCGAGTTCAACTATCGATACTTCTTTGGGTAACCGCGCTGCGCTGCGCTTGGTCAAGGCCATGGTGCGTCCAAAGGAAGTCAGGACAACATTGGCGCCTTGCTCTTGGGCAAGTCTGGCCACGTGAAAAGCAATTGACGCATCGGTGAGCACACCTGTGATCAAGATGTTTTTGTTTTCCAGCAGCATTGCATTCTCCTTAATGTCCCATTCCAAGCCCACCGTCAACCGGAATTACCGCGCCAGAAATATAGGCGCCACCTGCTGAGACGAGAAATTCAATCACGCTTGCCACATCCCTTGGTTCACCGTAGCGCCCGGCCGGGATTGTTCCCAAGATTGCCGCTTTCGTACTTTCATCGAGTGCCGCTGTCATATCTGTGTCGATAAAACCAGGTGCAACGACATTGACAGTAATGCCCCTGCTGCCAACTTCCCGAGTGAGTGAACGGGCGACGCCGACTAAACCCGCTTTTGACGCTGCGTAATTAACCTGGCCGGCACTGCCGAGCAGACCAACAACGGAAGACATGAAAATGATTCGGCCATATTTTGCCTTGATCATTGGCCGCAGAACCCTACGGGCCAGTCGAATTGACCCGATTAAATTCGTATTGATGGTTTCCTCGATGTCTTGATCACTCATTCGCATGAGGAGTGAATCCCGGGTCACACCCGCGTTGGCAACCAGAATTTCGATCGGGCCATAGTTGCCTTCGACGAAGGTGATCGCCTTCTCAATCGCTTCCGAGTCGCTAACATCAATCTGAACGCTATGTATTCCAGGGTTCAAGCTTGCCTCACCTGTTCGTGAACCAATCACGACTGGGTGTCCTGCTGCTGCCAACGCTTGGGCCGTTGCCGCTCCAATACCTCGGTTACCCCCGGTGATAAAGGCCAAGCCTTTCCCTTGGGTCACTTACTGGTCCTCAAGCCGGTAACCAACCCGGACGGTCACTTGGAAATGATCAATACCATTCTCTCGAACATAACCGCGAATCTGGTCCACCTCGAACCAGTCCACGTGCTTATGAAGTTCGCCGGCCCGTCTCACAGCATTGGCAATTGCGGTATCGAGGGACTCCGGTGAGGTGCCAACTATTGTGGCGATGCCGTAACTTCGGTCGTTCATGAATCTCCTCTAGTCAGAGCGCGCAGGACGTATATTGGGCTTAGGCTATCGGCATGGCACAAGAGGTCTACACCATCACGGCGACTAATCGTGCTTTGAGTAAAGAACAGTCAGGTCGGACCAGGCGATACCTCATTTCCATGGGGATTCGGACCGCTTGTGTTCTCGCCGCAATCGTGGTTCCTGGTTGGCCCAAGTGGATATTTATTTCCGGAGCGGTTGTACTCCCATACTTGGCGGTTGTGATTGCCAATGCTGGTCGAGAGAATGACGAACCTGGTTCAATGGGCGTTGCCCCAGTAGCATTACCCAGTGCCGCCTCAGTTCAGGAAAACCAACGCCGAATTTCGCGATCCCTTGAACAATAGTTAGCTGTTACTGCCCACTCTGGAACATTGTTTGTGGATTAAGGTGGAGCGTGTTTACCCTTTTGTTGACCCGGCGTTGGATTGGTTTCACGGTCTTCGTGCTGGTGGCCATTATTGGTTTTGGACTGCTCAGCCGTTGGCAATGGGCACGGGCTGACGAGCAGCGAATTGAACGGCTTGCCATTTCCCAGGCTCAGATTCGGGGCGGAGTTGATTCAGTTAACAATCTTGAAGAATTCACCCGTGTACAGATAAGTGGTTCATTTAACAATCAAGAGACGAAATTGATCCGTCAACGCCCACTTGATGGCGGTAATGGTTACTGGGTCATGACACCTCTGGACACCAACTCTGGTTCTCACATCTGGGTGATCCGGGGGTGGGTGGGTGCCTCGACGATTGCAACCGAGGTACCGGAAATTCCCGAAGCCGCAACTGGAACCGTCACGGTGAGCGGTGCTATTCGAAACTTTGAACAACCATTGGCTGAGGTTTACGGTCTCCCTGAAGGGGTCATAGCCAAAATGTCCATGGATGAACTTACTACAGCAAGTGCGGGTAGTTCGGTGGACAACCGAGTAGTTCAACTCATCGCATCTGTGCCAGCCGCTGGTGAACTCGTGATCATCCCATTGCCGGAAGTGGACGAAGGACAAAATATTTCCTACGCAGTGCAGTGGATTCTGTTCGCGTTAGTTGCAATCATTGGATGGTTTATTTTTTTGAGACGAGAAGCGCAAACACCTATCGAGTGAATTGGGTTTCATAGAGGTCTGAATACACGCCACCTTGGGTCAGCAGTTCGGCATGGGTGCCACGTTGCACGATCTGACCGTCAACAACTACCAGAATCTGATGTGCTTCTCGAATTGTTGAGAGCCGGTGCGCAATCACAACCGATGTACGGCCACTAAGAGCATTGTCGAGTGCTTGATGAACAGCGCGTTCGCTTTCACTATCTAAGTGAGCGGTTGCTTCGTCGAGGATTACGACCCGAGGTGATTTCAGTAGTAGACGAGCTAATGCAATACGTTGTTTCTCACCACCGGAGAGCCGGTAGCCCCGATCCCCCACAACCGTGTCTAAACCTTCAGGCAGTGAGGCAATCATGTTCCAGATTTGTGCGTTGACACATGCTTGCTGGAGTTGCTCTGTCGTAGCATTAGGTTTCGCGTAAAGAAGATTTGCCGCGATCGTGTCATGGAACATGTGGGAGTCTTGGGTTACAACACCTAGGGCATCACGCAGTGATTCGAAACTTAGCTCACGAACATTCCCCCCGCCAATTCGCACTGAGCCACCATTCGGGTCGTAAAGCCGTGATAGCAGGGCAGTAATCGTGGTCTTGCCAGCGCCCGATGGACCAACGAGTGCCGTAAGTGTTCCAGGTTCGACTTCAAAACTGATATCACGTAATACCGGCTCCTCTCCCCCGGCCGAATCCATGCGGGCTATGGCTTCAAGGGATGCAAGACTCACTTCACTTGCTTTGGGGTAGGTGAAGTCAACGTGATCAAATGACACAGACAGTGGACCACTTGGTAGTTTCTTTGCATGAGGTGATTCCTTCACGAGTGGCTGCAAATCCAGCACTTCGAATACCCGGTCAAATGAAACGAGGGCGGTCATAACGTCAACTCGCACATTGGAGATTGCCGTCAGCGGTCCATAGAGTTGCGCAAGTAGACCAACTAAAGCCAGTAATGTCCCCAGCGAAATCGCTCCGGTAATTACCAAGTTACCGCCGAGTCCGTAAGTCACAGCCGTTGCTAACGCAGCAACGAGGGTTAACGCCGTGAAGAACCAGCGGTTAGCCATTGCGATCTTGATTCCTGAATCTCGGACGACTTTAGCCCGGTCACTAAATACTTGGGATTCTTCATGGGGTCGGCCAAATAGTTTTACAAGAAGCGCCCCGGCCACATTGAATCTCTCGGTCATCTGGTTACTCATTGCCGCATTGACGCTCATTTGTACACGCGTCATAGCTTGCAATCGACGACCCATGTATCGCGCTGGTAGTAGGAACAGCGGTACCAGAATGAGAGAGGCGAGCGTGATCTGCCAAGACAGGATGAACATGGTGACCAAAACAATCACAAGTGAAATCATGTTGCCCAAAACCCCACCAAGTGTTGATGTAAAGGCTTGTTGAGCACCAATAACGTCATTATTGAGTCGAGAAATAAGTGCACCGGTTTGCGCTCGCGTGAAAAATGCGATGCTTTGGGACTGCACGTGGTCGTAGACTTCATTACGTAGATCAAAGATGAGACCTTCACCGATTCGAGCCGAGTAGTAACGGCTTACCACGCCGAGGCCGGCATCAGCGATCGCCAGCATTGCAATGAAAACTGCAGTCCAGGTCACTAATGATGCATTGCCCGGTGTGATTCCTTGGTCAATTATTCGGCGAAAGAGTAGCGGTTGAGCAACGCTCATTAAAGATGCAGCAACCAGTGTGATGAGAAAAAAGGTGATCAGGACTTTATAGGGCTTGGCATAACCCAGGATTCGTTTCACCGTTTCGCGGCTGATCTTGCTGTCTTTAACGGACGAGTCTCGAGTCAAAGACCGATACATCATCCATGCGTTTTCCGTTGACACGTACTATTCTCCGAACTAATAATTACTGCTGTGACATAAGCTCGTGCAAATTACGCAGTCGCTTAGTTTGAGAACGCCGCTCGGCAACCCACGGCTCTTCTCCGTACGCGATCCCGGCCAACATTGTTTTCGCGTCAATGAGGGTTTCGGGCCTTACTGCTCGTAGTGGTCCGCATAGTTGATTAAGGCCATCATCCAAGTCCGTGCTTGTGGTTGTGACCAGACCAAGTGATTGTGCTTCCTCCGCACTGATTGTGCGCCCACTTCCGATCAGTTCAAGGCTCTTGCGATAACCGACAATTTCCATGAAACGCACGGTTCCACCGAGATCGGGGGTAAGTCCCCATTGAGTTTCTTTTAGAGCAAATTGCGCGGTGGGTTCCGCGATTATAAAATCAGCGGCCAGGGCAAGTTGGAATCCTGCTCCAATTGCGTGCCCTTGAACCAATGCGATGCTGATCTGAGGTAGGTCTCGCAGGACCCGGAAGAAGCGTTGGTAGTGCGCGATTATGTCATCGAGCTCGGTGTCACTGCGAGTCGCGATTTCTATGAATGACGGCGCTCCTGCGATGCCCTCTGGAGTGAACATAGCGCGGTCAAGGCCAGCAGAAAATGACTTTCCATTTCCGCGTAAGACGATGAAGCGAGCTTCTGATGGAATCTTTTGACTGATGTCATAGAGTTCATCCCACGTGTCCGGGGTTTGTGCATTGCGTTTGTCCGGATCGTTGAGTGTGATGGTGAATAGATCTCCAGAGAGTTCAGCCAGGATTTCCATGGGACCTAGGCTAACTCAATGAGTTCGATATAAGACTCGCTCCACAAGTCTTCATCTCCATCGGGCAAAATCAAGACCCTTTCCGGGTTCAATGCACGCACAGCTCCCGGATCATGTGTCACCAGGACAACGGCGCCTTCATATAGTGAGAGAGCATTGAGAACTTCGGCGCGACTTGCCGGGTCGAGGTTATTCGTTGGCTCGTCGAGCAAGAGGACGTTTGAGCCTGAAACCACCAAACAGGCCAGGGCGAGTCGTGTTTTTTCACCGCCGGAGAGCACACCTGTTAGTTTGTGAACGGCATCCCCTTGGAATAAAAATGATCCAAGTACGGTTCGCTGCTGGGTGTCATTGAGGTGGGACCCAGCCGAGGCCATGGTCTCCCAAACAGTTGCGGTTGGGTCCAAAGTTTCGTGTTCCTGCGCGTAGTAGCCCACGACCGCTCCGTGTCCCAGGTCACGTGAACCAGTATCTGGTGGATCAATACCCGCAAGAATGCGTAACATGGTGGTTTTACCCGCGCCGTTAAGCCCCAGAATCACCACTTTGCTGCCTCGATCAATTGCCAGATCTACGTCGGTGAACACCTCGAGACTGCCATAACTGCGTGAGAGGTTCTCGGCCATGAGTGGGACTCGGCCGCACGCCTTAGGTGTTGGGAATCGCAGTTTTGCAACATTATCTTTTTTGAGCACGGTTGCAGTTTCGGCCATAATGCGGTCAGCGCGCTTAAACATGGTCTGGGCAGCTTTGGCTTTTGATGCTTTTGCCCGCATTTTCTCGGCTTGTTTGCGCAGTGAGTCCGCCTGCGTTTCGGCATTCTTTCGTTCGCGTTTGCGTCGTTTTTCGTCGGTTTCCCGGGCGAGTAGGTATTTACTCCAACCCATTGAATACAGATCTATTTCCTGCCGGTTGGCATCAAGATGCCAGACCTTGTTGACCGTGTCTTCGAGTAATTCGGTGTTATGGCTGATCACAATAAAACCGCCCTCGTAGGCCGCCAAGTACTTTCGAAGCCAGCGAATGGAGTCCGCATCAAGGTGGTTGGTGGGTTCGTCCAGCAATAGGACGTCCGCTTCAGAGAACAAAATCCGAGTGAGTTCAATTCGCCTTCGTTGCCCACCCGAGAGCGTTCCCAAGGGCTGACTCAGGATTCGCTCGTCCAGACCGATACTCGCCGCGATGGTCGCTGCTTCTGACTCGGCGGTGTAGCCGCCAAGCCCTTCAAACTCACCTAGTGCGCGGTTGTAACGATCCCCTGCTTTGTCAAAATCTTCTGTACTAATTCCTGGTGTTGCTAACGCCTCTGCGGCTTTGGTCATGCGGATTGAGAGTGCATCAAGCCCGCGCGCGCTCAGTACTCGGGAGCGAGCAAGCTGGCCGGGGTCAGCCGTACGAGGATCCTGGGGTAGGTAACCCACGGTCCCGGTGATTTTCACGCTGCCACTGGCGGGGACAGCCTCACTGGCCAGAACGCGCGTTAACGTGGTCTTGCCAGCACCGTTACGACCGACTAAGCCGATTCGATCGCCTTTGTCCACTCGAAGCATGGGTGCGGTGAGAAGTAGTTCTGAACCTGCGCGCAACTCAATTTCGGAAGCCGCAATCATGACCGTGACAGTCTAGTGCCCGACAAGAACCGCCCAATCAGAAGTTGAACCCAAGAGAACGCAACATGTCTCGGCCATCGTCGGTGATGACGCTGGCATGTCAATCGGTCATGGTCAGCTTGCTGATTGAGTCGTGTCTTGCGTGAGTAAAATCGGACTATCGGGATCTGTCGTATCGGCGGAAATGTGGTAAGTCTTTACGGGCGTGATTGCGGGGAGCGACGTGGGAACACCGGTTCGCACGTCGAATGCTGAACCGTGCAACCAGCATTCGATAAAGCACCCGTCAACTTCACCCTCAGAGAGGGCAACGTCGGCATGTGAGCAGCGGTCTTCAAGTGCGAACATTCCTTCTGGTGTGTTCACAACAACAATCAAATCCCCGTCAACCTCGAATTGACGCGCAGCTCCTACGGGAACATCAGACACGACGCCCAGTTGTAGTTGATTATTCATGGTCCACAATTCCAAACTTTGACTCAATCCGTCGCATCAACGACCCACTTAACTCTGGGTCATCAGTTTTACTCAAAAAGTCCACAAAGAATCCACGGACCACGCGCTAAGCACCACCGGGGAATTTCACAACACTATTGTTGCCTAATTCCCAATCCCCGCAAAGGTAGGGGTGCCACAAGCCAAACCCTAGACTGCGTACGTGCCCTTAAACCTCGGTCACTCCGCTGACCCCCCATGGGCAGTCGAGTGTGAAAACCTGACCGTGAGTTACCCTGGCGGTGGCGGAATTTCGGAAATAAACCTTAATTTTGGACCGGGTATCACTGCAATCGTAGGCAATAACGGTGCCGGAAAATCCACGCTGTTGGAAACAATCGCGGGGCTGCGAACCCCCACAGGTGGCCGCCTCACATTATTTGGACAAAGCCCGGGTAGCTGGCGCTCACGTGGTGTGCATCACGTGGGAGTCGCCCTTCAAGACGGGCGCCCTTATCCCAGCGCACAACCACAGGCATTGTTGAAGTACCTCAATGAACTCTACGGATCCACTAGAAGTCGCGTTAGTCGTCCAACGGTTGAGTTTCTCGTTGAAGCATTCTCACTCACAACAAAAACTTTGATCAAGAACCTGTCAGGTGGTGAGTTACAAAGACTTAAGTGTGCGGCTGCCCTAGTAGCCGGTGCTCCAATTCTGATTCTCGATGAACCAACAGCGGGCCTAGATCCACAAGGTCGGCGTGATCTCTACAACGTGCTCGCACGTGTCGTTCCGACACAGAGCACCATGCTGATCTCAACCCATATTCTCGAAGACTTAGAAGCTATGCGTAGTCGGGTAATAGCACTCACAGCTGGTTGCGTGGCATACGACTCGAATACCAGTTCAACGACTTCCGTGTTTTACCTGACTTTCACCAGTCGAGCCAATATCGAACTCAACGGTTTGCGCAGTGCTCTTGCGCAAGGTGTTGTCATAGCCGAGAGGATCAATGGCCGTTATTCAATCACGAGTGAACTACCCATAGATGCAGCGTTTATCACAACGGTCATGAACTTTTGTGCGCAAATCGGCGCCGAGGTTTCACAGGTCAACGTGCGCGAACGCGGTGGAGTTTTGGCAGAAGTGGAAGCTTTGCTGTTGGAAGGTGGAGACCAATGATTTCACCTCGCCGCCTCTTCATTCAAACGAAATGGGAATTCCTGCTCAATGCACGTAACTCTGAACAGGCATTGCTATTAGTAATTATTCCGGTCCTGATTCTGTTTGTTTTGACCAAGACAACGATCGTTGGTGGGGAGAGCACTCCAATTGCATTGGCATTTGCGACCGTACTAGCCGTGTCAACTTTTGCTGGGGGTTTTACATCCCTTGCTATCGCTACTGCATTTGAACGCCGCAGCGAAACCTTAGTCTTTTTGGGAACAACCTCACTGACTCGAGCAGAAGTCGTCTTAGCCAAAAGCGTGGGCAGTTTTCTACTCGCTATTTTTGCTGGCGTATTCACGCTTGTGGCAGGACTCTTACTCGGATGGACTCCGACGCTTGGCGCCCTGCTCGTTCCCATCTGGACCGCCCTTGGAGTTTTCAGTGTTAGTGGTTTCGCCTATCTCCTTGCCGGCACGTTGCGCGCAGAAGCAGTCTTAGCAATTGCTAATGCAATCTTCGTGCTCGTGCTGATGTTCGGTGGTCTCATTTTCACCTTTGGTACACGTGTCACGGCGCTACTTGAGTTTTTCCCGCCATTGGCTCTCAAGGCGATCATCGAGTATTCAATAACCGCGACCAATGGTGCCGACGTAAATGTGATTAAAGCCATCTTGGTCCTCGTGGCCTGGGGACTTGTTGGTCACGTATTGGCTTCTCGATTTTTCAAGTGGCGCTAATCAACTTAGGGTGGTGGCATGCAGACCGTGAATCAGTCACGTATCCCCCATTGGATTCGAGCAATCTTTATTGCAAACCTGGTCGCCCAGTCCGCAATCATTGTTACCGGTGCGGTCGTGCGCCTTACCGGTTCAGGGCTTGGGTGCCCCACCTGGCCGCAATGTGTAGAAGGTTCTTACACGCCAACAGCCCGACAAGAAGAGGCTTTTCACAAGTACATTGAATTCGGGAACCGGCTACTAACTTTCGTCTTGGTCATAATCGCGATCGCAGTGCTCGTTGCGGTCCTGGTCAACGCCCGTTCACGTAAACGGGCCGGTACCCTCCAGAGGCCAGTCATCATAATTTTGGCGATCATTCCCTTTATTGGTACAACGGCACAGGCCGTTCTGGGCGGGATCACCGTTCTCACCGGACTTAATCCTTTAATCGTGTCAGCACACTTCCTGGTCTCCATGGGTCTTGTCACCGCCGCGGTGGCGCTCGTCGCACGCTCAGGTGATCTCGGTGAGCAACCGATCACCCACTTAACCCCCAAGCCCGTCCGCTTCCTCACGTGGTTACTCGTAAGTGTCGCAGCGGTCGTCGTTGTACTCGGAGTAATCACAACGGGTAGCGGACCGCATAGTGGGGATGCGGAGAGCGAAGCTCGATTCTCCTTCGACCCGCAGACAGTTTCGTGGCTGCACGCAGAGACGGTGTTCCTGTTTATTGGCCTACTCATTGGTCTGCTTGTCGCACTCATGCTGTTTAACAGCACCGGATCAATGCGTAAGCGGACCCTTCTGCTGATTGCACTTACTTTCGCCCAAGGTGGAATCGGTTACATCCAGTACTTCACCGGATTGCCCAGCGCCCTGGTTGCCGTTCATGTACTCGGTGCAGTACTTACCTGGATTGCGGTGCTCTTTATTCCGTATTCCATGCGCACACGTGGTGAACCTGTGGAGAATCACATTCCTTAGTCAAATTAAGGAACAAATGGCGTAATGCCAATGAGTAAGAAAAGCAGTGCCAAATAGGTAATTGAGCCGTGGAAAACTTTCATCGATGGTTTCTGTAATTCTTGGTAGTCCGCATTTCCACGGTGGGAGCGTTTCACAA
>JBDNFH010000112.1:0-8397 GCA_041689915.1 Candidatus Nanopelagicales bacterium
ACTTCTCGCCCTGAACCTTTGGTCTTGATTCGCGACTTAGCGCGCTTAAGTATGTGCGCGGGAGTTTCAATTACCAGGCACCCTTCCTCCGCCACATGAATACGAAGTTCTGCACCTGGCTCAAGGCCGGCAGCTTTCATGACCTCCTCGGGCAGGGTGGGGCGCCGGCGCGAATCAAGGCGCACTTTCCAGACGGTGGGCTGGAGCGGCAGTTCAGATGCAAGGCTCATCCCATGATTATGAACTTCGTGGGATGATCTGTCAATCGTGGGATGGGCTGCAAACACATTTCATTCGCCGGCTGCCACCCGCATGACCACAAGGTTCTTGTCGGTATCGGTGGGCGTGACGCACCGCATTGGCAACGCACTCCTGCCGCGTCAATAGCAAACTTCGCCGACGCAGACATCGACAAATCACTCGGAGAAAACACGTCAATCTGCACAATACCCAACCATGCGGTGACACCCTCCCCCAACCGGTCAACCACGAGCCCTGGCCCAGTAATTGGATCCGGACCTGATTGATCCAGAGCTTCATGGGCGTATCGCAACGCGTCCTTGGCCCTGTCGGTGTCACCTTCAAGTGCAGCTGTCTCCGACTGGATTGCATCTGCAGAAAGTCGTGACTGCCGCGTGTTATGGAGAACGGAGGCAAACTCAGTCTCTTGACTGTGTGATGCGCTCATTGCAACCGATCCGCTCACGGCCGCCGCCATGGGGCACGCCCTTATTGAAAAGTCTTGGCTCTGGGAGCCAAGCCGCATGCACCTCACCATTATTTTACAAAAATAGTTATCATTTATGATAACGTTTTACTATGGATAAGGTGCCCGACGCTGTCCTCATTGGTGGCACCGCATCGGCGCTCTATGCAGGGCACCGGGACTCAATAAACCATGATCATGTTCTTGCCGATCTTGAGCAGCGTTATCTGGAAGTTTTAGACGCCGTGGAAGCCAGCGAAGGCTGGGCAACATCAGTTCGGGCATCACCGAAAAGCGCCTGTGAAGCCCCCGGATTTATCCGTGGGGAGGTAAAGGCGTGTTTTGCCCAGTGGTTTCCCGTCCAACATTCCCGCAATGTCAGACCTGCGTGGAATCATCGTGTGTATGACGACGCTTCGCTATAATTACCGGTTGCGTCCTGGCGCGCAAGCGGTCGAAGCGTTGATCGCGGAGTGGCATGGGTCGCGTTGGTTGTGGAATCAGATGGCTACGTCACGTAAACAAGCGAGACCGTTTTTTAAGTCCACTGACCTGACCGCGGCACGGAAGAAACTGCCGTGGTTACGTGCGGGTTCCCAGAACGTTCAGGAACAAACCATGCAAACCTTCGCGGGGAAAGGGAAACGGAACTTTAAAAAGAAACGAGATCTTCCCTCCCTCGGATATAGCACGAACGGTTTCAGTATCAAAAACGGTCGCCTGCGCCTCGCTAAAGGCATCCTGATCCCGGTCGTGTGGCATCGGGAACTACCCAGCGCGCCCTCTAGCGTGCGAGTGATCCAGGATTCTCTCGGGCATTGGTATGCGAGTTTCGTTGTCGAAGTCAACGACGCGACACTGCCCGCACTCGATAACGGGATCGGTATCGACTGGGGAGTCGCGACGATCGCAACCACTACCGACCCGGAGCACGATTACGCTTCCCCAGGGTTTGCGAAAGCGTCCGCAGCGAAGTTAGCGAAGTATCAACGCCGGATGGCCCGGCGTAAACCTAAACCCGGAGCGAAAGCATCGAAAGGTTACGCAACAGCGAAACACGATGCCGCGAAACTTCACAAGAAAGTCGCGCGGCAACGCCAACACACGTCACGACAATGGGCCCGAGCGATTGTCGCGAACCACCAACTGATCGCGGTGGAAGGTTTCCGTACGAAGTTCCTGTTCCACACCAGAATGGCTCGTAAAGCCGCTGACAACGCGGTCGGTCAAGCAAAACGAGAACTCATCACGTGCGCCAAACGGGCGCACCGAACCGTGGTGATCGTGCCGCCCGCGTACACAACAATGACGTGCAGTTCCTGCTGGTCGATAAACAAGACAGCCCTGCCGTTAAAACAACGAATCTTTACGTGCGAAACCTGCCACTACACCGCAGATCGAGACCGTAACGCCGCCAAAGTGATTTTGGCCCAGGCTGAGAGTCGTCTGGCTAACGTTGAGACTATAAGACACGCCACGCTCACCCCTGGTGAGCTGAAACGCGCAAGTTGAGTTAGAAAGCCCCCAGATTCATCCGTGGGGTAGCTTTACAACCACCCATGACAATTCTTGGATCATTGAATGGCATTGAAGCTGGATTACGTCAATTGCGCCGAAGTCGTCCGCTCGAAACCTGCACAATCGAAGTTGCACCGGACCTTTTCGTCACTGCTCCCACTGAAGCCGAAGCCTTGCGGACAAAGGCGTATCTCATTGTTGCGAGAAACAACACCCGTGACTTTCTCGATGTTGCCGCACTCTCTGAGCACTTCGGTGCAACCGAATCAATAGCAACCCTTACAAACATTGACGACTATTACGTCGACAGGTCGAAGGAGTATGGATCCGTGCGAACTGCACTTGTCCTTGCACTGTCAGCTCCTTCACCGCGCGACGGCGAAGTGACCCGAGAACTTGATAAGTACAAAGGCTTACATCCACGTTGGCACAACTGGAACACAGCGGTCGAGGTCTGCCAACAACTCGCCCTTGGGATAGCTGAGGATCCACAATGAGCCTTGCCATTCGCAATGTTGATATAGATCTTGCAGCTCCAACCGATACCTGGCCATTTGAGGCACTGGTCACCGTGCTCGAGCGCGGCCTAATTGCAGACTGGCAGCCACTCTTTCGCGCTATTCGCACCCAACCATGGGGCGTCACAGCGCGGCGGGTTGAACAAGTAATTGCCATGGATAAGGACACTCCAGTCTCCACATTATTTCGCAACTTTCTCACCAAGATCCGCACCGAACGCGAGCAAAGTGAACGAGCACAGGTTGCCACCCTCGTCCGCGAGGCAATTGTAAACTCCGAACTCACTGCGGCAGAATTCGCGAAACTTCTCGGAACATCCGCATCTCGCTTAAGCACCTATGCAACCGGCTCGGTCACGCCCTCAGCGGCCATGTTGTTTCGGATTCAAACTTTCGCCCTACCGTCCTAAGCGTTGCGTTTCCCATCCGTGACCGACCAAAGACGGCTCTTCGCACTTAAGCAGTGTGGCGTCGTGATTTGAGCTTCATGTCCTGGACCCGCTGGTGGTTGTCTCACTACTAGTAGCAAGGAAACGAACTCTGCACTACTGTTCGACCCCTTTGTTCGCTTTGCCCGGTTTCAAGGTTGTGAATGTCGGGCTTGAACCCGAATGTCCACGTCGGGTACTCACCCGGAGCATCGCTGTGGAAGGAGGAGGCCCCGCGTGCCGGGATGTGACGGGCCTGAAAAAGGAGGGCCTCAAAATAACTCAGATTGCTTTGCACTATTCAATGGAAAGTGAGGCCTGATGGAATTAGTTCTAACTGAAATTGCGCGTGAGCGCCGGCAACATCAGGGTGCGCTGTGTTGTGCACTGCGTCAACCGAACTTTACAAGTTTTTTTCTCAACACCTCCACCAATCTCAATAGATGAACCAGATGGGGCCGCAAACCCATGTGATCCAAGGAGCGGCTTGAACCGTAACGGGTTTCGTGCTGTCTTCATGCGTGTGACATTTCCGGTTGCGATGCCAGATTTGTAGCGCAGCAGTTGAACTCGTATTCGGCTGGCGGGATGTTCCCTAAAGTCGAATGACGGCGATTGTTACACCAGTCGACCCAGCCCATGGTGGCGTATTCGATATCGGCAATGCTTATAAATGGGCCAGGATGAAACGGATTGTTCTTCCCGACTGCTTCGGTTGCTAACAAGCCGATTGTTGATTCAGCGAGATCACTATCACACGTATCACCCACACTGCCAACGGATGCGGCGATCCCTTCAAGGAAAAGTTCCTCCGCTCATCGGATGGAAGTGTATTGAGATCCGCATCCGTTGCGGGTAGGTCTGCATAACCAAAATCAGCGACTAAACCCAACACAGTCTGAGGTCACAGCCCAACGTCAGGGTGATCATGCAAGAGCACCTTCGGGGCTTGAAGGATCAAATCAAAGGGGACGGGGAAGCCGTTGCAGCGTCAATATGGTGGTGTTGCGAATTTGGGGAATCTGTCACATGCGTGACAGTTCGCGGGCTATGTGCTGATGAATGTGCAGTTTGTGCACAAAGAATGTAGGGAGTCGCCCCCGTTGGCGGGCGCGGAAAAAGAGGTAGGTTAAAAAGATGCGCAAGACGTGCAGGGCAGAACACGTGAGGAAACAGGGAAAGACACTGGTGACTCGCTAGGGCACAGCGTTGGTGGCTAGCTTTCACCTTGAATGTCTAGCCCTCTTGACTCGCCTCAGTCCATATATATAGACTAATATTTGTGAAGCGGGTTGATCTCCTCAAAGAACTCGCACGCATGGCTCGCGCAGCAGGAGTGGAATTAGTGTTTGTACGGCACAGTGGTAACCATGATCAGTATCGCGTGCACGGGAAATTGATAGTCATCCCCCGTCATCGTGACATTAACGAACGTACCGCCGCAGTAATCCTTGCTGACGCCAAGAAAGTTATCGAAGGAGCATGACAGTGACTACTTACACCGCGAAAGTAAGTCGTGAAGGGGACTGGTGGGCGATCCTTACCACTGCAGGGACACGCGTGATCGCAACGCAAACCAAGAGACTGGAACATGTTGAACGGATAGCTGGGGAGGCCGTTGCCCTTGCTCTGGATATAGTGCCTGGGACATTTACTATCGAAGTAGAGATCGAACTCCCAAAGGACATTGCCCCAAGTCTTAAACTACTCAAAAAGCACAATCAAGAAGTGGCTACCCACCAGATGCAAGCCAGTAAGTATTCCCGTGACATCGCAACCGAGTTGGCTAAACGAAACTACACCGTCCGTGACACGGGAAAGATCATGGGACTCTCACCACAACGCGTCTCACAGTTACTAGCTGACGCGTAAAGCCACCAGGGTTACCTTGAGAGGACGGTGAGAAGGATACGGATGGGTGCGCGTGTCTTCATGTTGCACCTTCCTTGATCAATTCAGGTGCGTTGACGTCATGGTGTTGCTCAAGAACCACGACGTGTTCGAACTACAGGCTATTTACTGCCTGCGGGAGAACAAACATGTGATCTCCTGTGCCTAGTCTACCTAGGGATTTCCCTAGAAGCTCGGGATGAGTGCGGGGCGAGCGGCTACTGGATTCCATATATTGGGTGTGGTGCTGGAAGCCAAATAGGCATTATTTGTGCGAAATGTCCTATCTCTGACTGACTTTCCCCGATTCTGGGAAAGTCTGGATTAGGAGAGGTGAAGGGCGAGAGCAGCTAGGGCTTTGCCGCGGTGACTGATTGAGTCTTTGAGTTCCGAGGTCATTTCGGCGCTGGTGATCTGGTGGCCTTGGGGAATAAAGATTGGGTCGTAGCCAAATCCGTTTGCACCACGTGATGCATCAATCAACGTGCCGGCCATTTCGCCTTCGACAACGAACTCGGTTCCATCAGGGTGAACGTAGGCTGCCACGCACACGAAGCTTGCACCGCGGCGATCCGTTGGGACTTGGGAGATTTGGGCAAGGAGAAGTTCAAGGTTTGCTCGATCATTGCCGTGGGTTCCTGACCAGCGGGCGGAAAGGATTCCCGGCATGCCGTTGAGCGCGTCAACGCAAAGCCCTGAGTCATCCCCCACGGCAGGTAGACCGGTGAACTCACTGACCGCTCGCGCTTTCAGCATTGCGTTCGCCGCGAATGTGGTGCCGGTTTCTTCGACGTCGGAGAAGTCAGGGAACTCGGCGGTTCCGACAAGTTCCATGTCAAGGCCCGCTTGTTCGAGGATTCGACGCATCTCTTCAATCTTGTGGTCGTTGCGAGAGGCAATTACTAGTTTTTGGGTCATGTTTATTTGAACCATGTTTAAGCGAGGGCTTTAACCTGCAAAGCGGTTAGGTCTTGGCAACCTTGCGCGGCAAGATCAAGAAGTTGATCAAGGAGCGCACGATCAAATGCTTCACCTTCAGCAGTGCCCTGGACTTCAATGAACTTTCCACTGCCGGTCATGACGACATTCATGTCCGTATCTGCTGCGACGTCGTCGTCGTAATGCAGATCAAGGCGTGGTTCACCGTCAACGATTCCAACGCTCACGGCCGCAACCGAATCAAGGATCGGGTCTTTGGTGACAAAACCTTTTTCTTTGGCCCACGTGATGGAGTCAACCAGAGCGATATAGGCACCGGTGATTGCAGCAGTTCTGGTACCACCGTCAGCTTGGAGGACATCACAGTCGATCAGGATTGAATTCTCACCCAGGGCTTGCATGTCAACGGCTGCGCGCAAACTGCGACCAATCAGCCGCGAGATTTCTTGGGTGCGACCGGACTGCTTACCTTTAACGGATTCGCGCTGATTACGGGTATTGGTTGCACGCGGCAACATGCTGTATTCGGCGGTGACCCAGCCTTTGCCAGATCCGCTTAACCAACGTGGGACACCGGAGGTAAATGACGCGGTGCAGAGCACTTTGGTACGACCAAATGTCACCAGAGTGGAACCTTCAGCGTGCTCAGACCAGCCCCGCTCGAAAGTTACTGCTCGAAGTTGGTCCGCTGCTCTGCCATCGGTTCTTGTCATGGCTCCTAGGTTAATGGTCGAGTTGCGTGCGCAAACTTATGGTGTCAACCGCATTGACTTCAGGGCCAAGGAATCTGCGACCGAATTCTTCAAAGTGTTGCGGATCACCGGTTACCTGAAATTCGTAAATTGGCGGTGGTCCATCAATCGGTGAGAGTGCATTGTGTTCTTGCAACACCCGGTAGAGGTCTTTCGCGGTTTCCTCGGCGCTACTCACCAAGGTGACTTCTTCACCGAGGACATAGGAAATTGAACCGACGAGTAACGGGTAATGGGTACAGCCGAGCACCACTGTGTCAACGTTGGAGTCGCGGATTGCATCAAGGTATTGGTGGGCAATTGCGAGTACTTGATCACCGGTTGTGATTCCTACTTCAACAAGTTCGACAAATTTCGGGCAAGCAACACTGGTGAGTGTGACGTTGGTTGCTGCTTCAAATGCGTCGTCATACGCCTTTGAATTAATTGTGGTTTGCGTTCCAATCACGGCAACACTGCCGTTGCGGGTTGCGGCGGCGGCTCGCCTAGCGGCCGGGTGGATTACTTCAACAACCGGGATTGAGTAACGCTCACGTGCATCACGCAACATTGCGGCACTCGCTGTGTTACATGCGATCACGAGTGCTTTGACACCGGAGTCAACGAGTTGGTCAAGGAGCTCAAGGGCGAACGCACGAACTTCGGCTAGTGGTCTGGGTCCGTAGGGTCCGCGTGCGGTGTCACCTATATACCGGATTGATTCGTGCGGAAGTTGGTCGATTATGGCTCGGGCCACGGTCAATCCACCGAAACCAGAGTCAAATACGCCGATTGGTTGTTCCATAGTGATCCCAGCCTACAAACAAAATGTCACCAGAATTCGCCCCCACTGACGGTAATGTGTCGGTGTCTCCGATTGGGGACTAAATCCTACCGAAAAGGAGCACCAATGTCTGATGTTAAAACTATACGTCGACCATTTGGGGTCACGTTAGTAGCAGTACTTGTTGCTGTGGCCGCAGTATTGAACATTACTTTCGGCATCTTGATAATGTTCTCGATCTTCGGAGACAATCCCACCTTCACCGACCCAACCGGCACGGTCCGAGAGGTCAGTGGATTCTGGCTGTTCTTCAACGGCGCCATCATGGTGCTCTTGGGCCTGATGTACCTGTGGCTGATCAAGATGATCATGATCGGATCAACAACAGCTCAGTTCATCATCCAGATGCTTGCTGTGATCAATATCGTGTTCGCAATCTTCACCCTGCCTTATGGCTGGTACACGATTCTCGTCAGCTTCATCATTCTGCTCATGGTGAGTAGTGCTAAAGCCACGACGTGGTTTAGGCAAACAAACTAGTTTCACTTCGAAGCGGCGGCCGGTCGGTACAAGTTACCGAGCTGGTCGCCGTTTTGTTTTCAACACATGATCTCCTAACAAGTACGGCAACTTAAAAACACGTGATCACCACAGAAGAGATTTAACACGGTTCCGCCTACGATTATTTGATTATTTGAGGTGAATGCGATGACGACAACTACCAGTCGCACTAGTGACCACGCTGGTCTTGATGACATTTCTCCGGCAACACATCCAGCGCGCGATCCCGCGGGGTTCCGCGCGATACGTGCCGCTTGCCAACAGCTCGAGGAAGCGCAGCGAGATTTACATCAGGCCGTAGCCCAGGCGCGGCTTGCCGGTG
>JBDNFH010000113.1:0-8405 GCA_041689915.1 Candidatus Nanopelagicales bacterium
AGGCAGCCTCGGACTGTCCTTTATCGATCGAGAGGATGCCCGCGCGGAAGATTTCCCCCAAAACGGCCATGTTGTAGGCGGTCAAGCCCACAATCAGGGTCCAGAAAAGGTCCAAGCTGATGCCGAGGCGAGGAAGTGCTAAATAGGAAAACAAAATAAGAAGTAACAACGGAATCCCGCGGAAGAACTGAACAATGACAGTCGTCGGTATACGCACCCAACGGTGCTCACTCAGTCGTCCTGCAGACAGCAATGTGCCCAGTATCATCGAAATAACCATTGCGATGAGTGCAACTCTTAGGGTCGCGAGAAGGGCGCGCGTAAGACCTTGTGGTACTCCGCTGTCGGGATTGACTAAAATTTCCCAGCGCTCGGGTTCGAGTTGTCCTTCGTTGTAGAGCTGCAGCCCGGCAAGCGCAATGAGAATCGCTACCAGAATCGCACCTATATACGTGCCCATGCGGACGCGTTTCTTGCCTCGTGGTCCTAGTTCGTCAAAGAGAACTGCTTGAGTACTCATCGCAGGATCGCCGCCTTCTTTTCAAGGTAGGCGATTCCCGCGCTGGAAGTTAAAGTAATGAGTAAGTAGGCAACTGCCGCGCCCACAAATATCTGAATTACTGAAGCCGGAAAACCATTTGACAATCGAGTCGCAACTGCAGTTATTTCCGTTACAGCGAAAGCCGCTCCGATGGAAGAGTTCTTCACCAGAGCGATCCAAAGATTGCCCAATGGTGGTACGACGGTACGCAGGGCCTGAGGAAGAACGACTAATCGAAGGGACTGCGAAAACGTCAATCCAATTGAGCGAGCAGCTTCTGCTTGCCCAAGACTCACGGAATTTATACCCGAGCGGATTACCTCCGCGACAAAAGGTGCGGTATAAACACCTAATGCCAAGGCCCCCGCTATAAAAAAACTTCCAATGCCTAATCCAACTAGTGGTAGGCCAAACACCATGAAAAACCACACGACTGTCAGTGGAGTATTTCGGACTATCTCAACATAGAGGACTGAAAGTCCTGAGAGTGGACGAAATGGAGATACTCGGAATGTGGCCAAAATTCCACCTAAAACAAAAGCGAGCAACCCACCTAGCAGGCTAATCCCTAAAGTTGTCAAGAACCCCGACCTAAATAGGTCGAGGTTCTCAACAATGGCGTTCATCTGATTCAGTCCCGCGAAATCAGTATCGATTCACTGCGGGGGGCTCGGGCGTCGCGACAAAAGCGCCAGCGGTTGAATCCCAAGCTGAGGCCCAGGAGCCATCGGCGAACGACTGCTCAAGGCTGTCGTTAATGAAACTGCGGAAATCCGTGTCTTCGAGTTGAACACCGATTCCGTAGGGCTCTTCGGTAAACGGATTATTTACCATTTCAAAAGACTCTGGATCTTGAGAAATGATACCTAAGAGAATCACGTTATCAGTGGTAACGGCGTCCACTTGACCATTTTTGAGAGCTTCGGCGCACTTGCTATAAACGTCAAACAAAGTGAGTTGGGCTTCAGGGAAATTGGTTCTGATGTTTTCTGCAGGTGTCGACCCTTCTACCGAGCACACATTCTTACCCGCGAGGTCATCCGGTCCCGTGATCGCCAACGGATTTCCTTTTGCCACCATGATGTCTTGTCCTGCTTGGTAGTAAGGACCTGCAAAGGAGATGACCTTTTTGCGGTCGTCATTGATCGTATAGGTTGCAACCACCAGGTCCACTTTGCCTTCTTGGATGAATGGCTCACGGTTAGCTGAAACGGTCTCAACCCAGGTAATGTTTTCCGGGGCGATTCCAAGTTGACCAGCAATCAATTTCCCGATCTCCACGTCAAAGCCTTCTGGCTCGTTTGAGGAAGGATTCAACAGACCAAATCCCGGCTGGTCAAACTTCGTACCGATCGTGATCGATCCGGCAGATGCGATGTCTGCCATTGTTGTTCCCTCAGCGAACTCTGGCGTTGCCACTGAAGCGGCATCGCCTTCGCTTGCACCGTCACTGGAACACGCCGCAAGGCTGAAGGCGAGTGCTACCGCTGCCCCTGCGACAATAGTTCGTTTTCCGAATATATGTTTCATTCAACTTCTCCTTGACTTGTTCGGAGGTGCAAACTTTTATCTGCACCTGATACTTATAACCATCAATGTGTCAAAATCTTGCTTAGGAAGTCCTTCGCACGATCTGTTTTCGGTTCAGTAAAAAACAACTCAGGAGTCGCTTCCTCAACAATCTCTCCGTCGGACATGAAGAGAACTCGGTCTGCTGCCGCTCGAGCGAAGCCCATTTCGTGGGTGACCACGATCATGGTCATTCCTGACTTGGCGAGCCCCACCATTACCTCGAGCACTTCGCTGATTTTCTCGGGATCAAGTGCGGAAGTTGGTTCGTCAAAGAGCATCACTTTTGGATTCATGGCAAGAGCCCGAGCAATTGCAACGCGCTGTTGCTGGCCACCGGAAAGTTGCGCTGGGAACTTTTGCGCTTGGTCCCCGACTCCGACTGAATTTAGTAATTCTTTCCCTCTACTTTGTGCTTCACTTTTTGACAAGTGCAAGACCTTAATTGGACCCATTGTTACATTTTCCAAAATTGTCTTGTGGGCGAAAAGGTTAAGCGACTGGAATACCATTCCTACTTCAGATCTAAGTTGGGCTAAAGCTTTACCCTCAAGCGGAATCGGGATCCCATCAATTGAAATTTCGCCCGAATCAATCCGCTCTAGGGCATTTATGGTCCGGCAGAGGGTAGATTTTCCCGATCCGGAAGGACCGATTACAACCACAACTTCGCCAGGCTCTACCACCATATTGATGTCTTTAAGGACATGCAGATCCCCAAAGTGCTTATTGACACGCGAAAGCACGACGAGTGGCTGACGTCCCATGCTTGGACTGTAGACTCCGCTCCCGTTAAAAATGCACAACCTTAGTGACGATTCCATAACAAAAGGGTCGTCCCCAAGTGGATTTCACAAGGCAACCAACGAGGGACTTGACCCTTTTTACTGGACCAGCGTTCTTTGACCTGGCTCAGGTTGGCTGCGCCGAGGTTGCGTTGAAGTCTGCAGTTACATCTCGGCTTGTGACTCCCCTGTCAATCCCCTTTCGGATGTAATCGAATACACCCGGAAGGAGCCGATTAAGCCGGTTCGGTGATCAGGAAGTTTTCAAGCGGAGGACTTGATCGCCCTTACCGTCAAGGCCGATCAAGCTTGAATCTGAATTGCCACACTCATCCGGATCTGTTGAGCGGCATGGACCCATTTCTAGCCCGTAGTAGTAGGTGCCTTTGCGACCAAACTCTGCATTAATGGTGAAGCCGCCATCTTTGCGAACGGTCGTACACGCACCACCGAGGACCCACCATGGCCACGATCCATCAGCCTCTGGTTTGGTCTTGTATCGAGTAAGGCACACAATATTGTCGCCATTCGTCCAACTTTTAAGAGACTTTCGTGCCTTCGCACTAACGCTTCCCGTAAACGTGACTGTGTCACCTGTAAGTACTTTCTTGGCATTGACTTCCATGCAGGCATACTCTTTATTGCCGTCCTGTGAACACACCGACTGACTTGGTTTGGGCAGATTAACTGCCTGAGCCATGGAAGGAACCATGAACGGCACCACAAGGGCTACCGATGCGAGTCCGATAATTTTCTTAGTTAATGAAATCATGACACAAGTGTTGCATGCAACTATGCATTTCCCAGACTCAAAACTACCCCGTCTAGCAAGTCTTTTTCGCTGACCAACACCTGATTAAAGCCCAGTATCCGCATTGACTCTCGAAGTACCAACGCTCCGCCGCCGATCACGTCAACCCGGCCGAGGTGCATAAAGCGAAGTTCTGCACGTTGTGCGCGGGTCATGTGCAGCAATTCGTCTGTGACTGCTTCGACTTGATCAATACTCAGAATTGAACCATGGATTTTCTCGGCGTCATATTCCCTCAGTCCCATTGCCATCGCAGCCACAGTGGTCACAGATCCGGCAAGTCCAATAAAAGTCGTTTCAGAATTAATCGGGATAGTTCGCTTAATTAGTTCGATTTGACTATCGATGTCACTGACGGTGTCTTCAATTTCACGTTGGGTTGGCGGATCAGAATGCAAGTACCGCTCGGTCATGCGAACGCATCCAATACTCAAACTTTTTGAGACGAGCGAAGCGTCAGTTAACGCAGTTACGAATTCAGTTGAACCACCGCCAATGTCGGCAACGAGGACCGTTCCCAGTACTTCGAGTCCGGAAAGCGCGCCACGATAGGACAACTCGGCTTCCTCGTCGCCCGTGATTACTTCGGGCTCAACTCCAAGCACTTCTTTCACCCCCACAATAAAGGCATCGCGATTAGAAACATCACGCGATGCTGAGGTAGCGATGAAGCGGAGTTCTTTGATGTCGTATTGCTTGAGCAACTCCGCATATTCGCGGCAAGCTACAAGCGTGCGCTCGAGCGCCGCACTACTGAACTCACCCGTGGTGTCAACGCCTTCACCCAACCTCACTGTCCGCATTTCTCGAACGAGATCCGTGACCTTGTGGCCATCAACTGTCGCGATCAACAATCGGATGGCATTGGTGCCACAGTCAATAGCAGCAAATGTTGGCACTAGCTCAGACACGATGTTGGCTTCCACCAAGGCGACAGCATTGTAAGTGCGCGGTCACCAAATGGATTAATGCCGGGACCGCATGCAAGTGATTGAGCAATTAAAACATGCAGGCACTTAACCCGATTTGGCATTCCACCTGCACTAATGCCGTCAAGTTCAGGGACCGCACCGAGGGCTTCGCGGTCAAGTAGATAGCGTTCGTGGGCGGCTTGATATTGAGCAGCCAGTTCTGGGTCTTGCGCTAGTTCGACTTCCATCTCACGCATTAACCCCGTGCTCTCAAGAGTTCCAATCGCTCCCGCAAGTCTGGGGCAGGTAAGGTAGTAGGTCGTGGGAAACGGTGTTCCGTCTGGCAGCCGAGGCTCTGTTTGAACAACGAGTGGGCCAGTGCACCCACATCTCGCTGCTACTCGAACACAACCACGCGCGGACCGACCAAGTTGTTGACCAATAACTTCAAGATCCGTCGGTGTTACCTCAGCCACGGCCGGGCTCAACTGAGTCGTCGGCTTCAGCTAGCGCGCCCCAGAGTTTGCTGTACCAGTTGGGTTGGCCCTCTGCTGCTTGCTCGGAAATAGTTTCGGCAGCTGGACGCCCGTCAGCGCCAAGGGCCACGTAACCGATCTCTCCCGGCATAACAAAATGCAATCTGCGCCGTGCTTCGGCCGCAATGTAGGCGGGGTCGGCCCATCGCTGCTGTTCAAGTTGAAGTCGATCAACGTTCTCCTGGGTTACTTGAATCTGGGCCTCAAGGGCTGTAATCTCGGCGCGCTGGCCAAAATAGTTGCGAACCGGAACAGCCAGAATCACACCAACGAGTCCGATGGTGACAAGGAGCACCAAAGCGCGCCCCGTTAACGAGCCATTTAAGCGATCCTTGGTTTCTGCCACGAGTCAATAGTCACACGGACTAAGCGCAAACGCGCTCAGACACCGCCGCCAAAGCGCGGAAATGCGATGCTGCCCGCATAACGTGCACTGTCATCGAGTTCCTCTTCGATCCGCAGCAGTTGGTTGTATTTGGCAACTCGTTCACCTCGAGCAGGGGCGCCGGTTTTGATCTGACCACAGTTCAACGCCACCGCAAGGTCCGCGATTGTCGTGTCCTCAGTCTCACCGGAACGGTGAGACATCATGGAGGTGTAGCCATTACGAGTTGCCATAGCGACTGCATCAAGGGTCTCGGTCAGTGAACCAATTTGATTGACCTTGACCAGCAGTGAATTTGCGGCGCCTTCAGCGATCCCCCGAGCCAAACGCTCAGGGTTGGTGACGAAGAGGTCGTCACCAACGAGTTGCACCCGGTCACCAATTGCATTGGTTACATGGATCCAGCCGGCCCAGTCGTCTTCGGCTAGTGCATCTTCAATTGATACCAATGGGAAGTCAGCCAAGAGTGATTCGTAATACGCGGTCATCCACTCTGAAGAGCGAGCAGCACCTTCGAACGTGTAAGAACCGTCGGCGTAAAACTCGGTTGAGGCAACATCAAGTGCAAGTGCAATGTCGGTTCCAACTTTGAAACCAGCAGCCTCAATTGCGGTGACAATCAGCTCAAGGGCGGCACGGTTATTAGGTAGGTCTGGTGCGAAGCCACCTTCGTCACCCAAACCGGTTGCGTAACCATTCTTTTTTAACACCGACTTCAGTGCGTGATACACCTCAGTACCGCTGCGCAAAGCCTCTGAAAAAGTTGTTGCACCGATCGGCGCGATCATGAACTCTTGAATGTCAACTCCAGTGTCCGCGTGAGCGCCACCGTTGAGAATGTTCATCATGGGGACGGGAAGTAGGTGAGAATTAGGGCCACCGAGGTACCTGAACAGTGGCAATTCGGCGGAGAGCGCCGCAGCCTTAGCAACTGCAAGGGATGCGCACAGGATTGCATTCGCTCCCAGCCGGCTCTTATTAGGTGTGCCGTCCAGATCAATCATGACCTGGTCCACGGTTCGCTGGTCATCAGCGGAAAGACCAATTATGGAATCTGCGATTTCGCCTTCAACTGCCGCAACCGCTGCTAAAACACCTTTACCGCCATAACGCGAGTCCTCATCACGCTTTTCCGCTGCCTCAAAGGCGCCAGTTGAAGCCCCCGAGGGGACGGCGGCCCGAGATACGGTGCCATCGTCGAGGAGAACCTCAACTTCAACGGTGGGATTCCCCCGTGAGTCAAGAATTTCACGTGCAATTACTGCTTCAATGATCGCCATGGGCGCAAGTCTAGTGAGAGGTCGCGAACGACGTAATGTCCCTTCGATGCTAAATTGATACCGAAATAGGGCAACCGGGACACTCAACTAAGCATCCAAGTACTGACAAGCAGCACATGTCTATACAGAAGGAGCAGGAAATGAGTAGATCGAGGGCAGTAATCTTGGCCGGGATTGGGCTCGCCATATTCGGATTGGCCGGCTGCGGCGGCTCAGATACCGGCGGCTCAGCCGAATCTGTGAACGTTGGATCAATGGACTCCGGATCAACATCGAGCGAATCGGCCGCCTTAGACCAAAAGGGCGCGGAGCAATACCTCACTCGAAACTCCAGCATTTCCCTGCAAGGATCAGATGTTGGAGAAATGACCGGCTCTGTCCTTTCAATAACGGCTGAGTTCTCTGGCGTAGTTTCCCAACAAGATATTAGTAATGAAAGCGAGCAGAGTTACGCCACACTCACGGTTCGTGTTCCTGATGCGGAACTCGATGTCTATCTCGACCGCCTGGCTACGGTTGGAAAAGTAACTTTTCTCAGCACTTCAACACTTGATGTGACAACGACCGTGATCGATCTTGATGCTCGCATTGAAACCTTGAACACTTCGATCGTCACCCTCACCAAACTTCAAGGCGAGGCAATTTCAGTTGCAGACCTCGTCGCTGTTGAATCAGAACTCACAGCGCGCACCGCCGAACGAAACTCACTCGTTGCCCAACGTGAGTTCCTTCAGGACCAAGTTGATATGTCAACCGTCTACATCAGTATCGCTGCGGATCCTGCCACAACTACTGATTCACCAGACTTTGTGCAGGGACTACAAAATGGCTGGAACGCACTGATTAACACCTTTGCCGCAGCCATTACGTTCGCAGGATTCCTAGTGCCATTCATCATCGCAGCACTAGTCGTCATAGCAGTTGTGATCGCAATTCGATCCGCACGGAAAAAGTCAACCAATAAGTGAGTACCGCTTGGGACTTGCCCCATCAACTCGCTACAAGCCTTACTCGCGCCGGCGACGCGCCTGTGAGGACAGCTGTAAGGCCGGCCAAACGAGGAATCGAGTAATTTGTGGAAGCCATTTTTTTCTGCTGCTAAGAGCGCTCTCGGATAGGTGGCGTGGTTGCGTTGAGTCGAGTCGTTCTTGCTCCCTTTCCGCGCGCTCTTAGTAAATAATTTTTTATCGATGACACGTCGATGGATCGATCAATCGATGGATCCGCCAGTCCGCTCGCGTGCCACTGCCCGTCATTGCCTAACCGCCCGTGATTTTGACCTTTTAACCTAACCCCGTATTGGATGGATCCCCCTGATTGGATGGGTCGGATCCCTCATGGATGTCAAATGTCAGACCCCTGTTGTAGGTTCAGGATATGGAATTCGAGGGAGATCACGGCACTGATCACGGTGCTGATCACAGTGCTGATCACAGTGCTGATCAGGGTGCTGATCTGCTGGTTCGTGAGGGTCTGGGTTTTGATCCTTTCACGGATGCACCGAGTGTGCTTTTGGACCGGGTGTGTGATCTGGAGCCGGGATTATTCGTGCAATCAGTATTGGAGATGCTGGACCCCGCAGCGTTG
>JBDNFH010000114.1:0-7019 GCA_041689915.1 Candidatus Nanopelagicales bacterium
CCACAGTTCGATAAACCCGGCGAAGCCAGAAGAGCATTCCCGCAGCGTCCCAAGATCGGCGATCGGGAAGCATGGGTGCTCGCCACAGGGTTGATGTGTCATGGAGAAAAACGACCTTCCCCCCACTGTCTACATCGCCCCTGAACGGATCATGGCCGTGATGGCCACCGAGGGTGGTGAGCGGTTACGGAGCCTGAATCCGATGCGCGTGTTCGCCCTCGCTGTCCTGGCCGGGGGCTTTATCACCGTCGGCGCACTGTTCTCCGTGCTGCTCGCAGCCGGGTCGACCAACCAGGGTGTGATTCGACTGCTCGAGGGGCTCGGATTCTCGACCGGCTTCTTCTTCGTCATCCTTTCGCACGCGGTGCTTTTCACCGAGGCAAATGTCGTACTGCCGGCAACAGCGATCCACAGATCGGCGAGGAGGTGGACGATCGTGCGCTTCTGGGGGCTGGCGTGGGTGGGGAACTTCGTCGGGGCATTCCTCGTCGCGAACCTGATTTCTTATGCCCAGGATTACTCCCCGGAGGTACAGGCCCTGATCCGCGAGGTTATCGCTGCCAAGATGAGCTTCCGGGAGATTGGCGGCATCCAAGGCTGGACGATGATCATCGTCTCGGGCGTTCTCGCCAACTGGCTCGTCGGCATGGCGGCGTTCTTCGCGATGATGGGCCGGACCATCATCGGGAAGTACATTCCGGTATTCCTCGCCGTCACGGTGTTCGTCGCCGCGAACTTCCAGCACAGCCCGGCGAACATGGGCTTCTTCTCGTTGGCTGCCGCGCAGGGCGACGGGCCCGGCTGGGCGGCCGCGCTTCTGTGGAACATCGTCCCGGCCGGGATCGGAAACATCATCGGCGGTTCACTGCTGGTCGCGGCCCTCATGAGCTATGCCTTCCGCACCAGGGACCCGCTGGCGTGAGGGCGATTGCAACGGCGGGTAGACGTGCCCTCACCGCCACGGCGGTACTCGTCTTCGTGGTCGATGCCATGAGCAAGGCCATCGCGGTGCAGCTCGGGCATGTGCACGTCAATCCTGGGATCGCCTTCGGGATGCTTGCGAGTCAGCCTGCTCTCGCTGCGGCCCTCAGCGCCGCGATGACCGCCGCGGTGATCGCGGCTGCATGGCGATGGTCACGAGATCCATGGCGCGGCCTGGGTTGGGGGCTCGTTCTGGGGGGAGCCCTCGGCAACGTGGCCGATCGCTGGATCGGGACCGCGCCTTCCGGGGTCATCGACTGGATCCGGGTGCCGTTCTACCCTGCCGTATTCAATGTGGCCGACGTCGCGATCCGCTCCGGTGCGCTCATCCTGCTGGGCCTCGCAGTCGGAGCGGCCGTCGGGGAATGGCGAGCCGCGTCACGCGGGTTCCCCTCACGTGATCGACGACTACATGGTGATCCTCCCGCTCCTTTCCCCCGCTGACGCTGACGCTGACCAGACCGCCCGTCCCGCGGCGCCGTTGAGTCGATCCTCGCGGCGGGCTACACCGAGCCGCAAATCCGCTACAACGTTCTGGCTCTTGCCGTGAAGACGATGTCCGTCGACACACTGCCGGTCGTGACGGCCGATCAGATGCGCGAGGTCGACCGGATCACCGAAAAGCGCCCGTGAAGCCCCCGGATTTATCCGTGGGGAGGTAAGGGCGTGCTCTGCCCAGTGGTTTCCCGTCCAACATTCCCGCGATGTCAGACCCGTGTGAAACATTGTGTGTATGACGACGCTTCGTTTCAATTACCGCCTGCGTCCTGGCGCGCAAGCGGTCGGGGTGTTGACTGCGGAGTGGCATCGGTCTCGTTGGTTGTGGAATCAGATGGTGACTTCTCGCAAGCAAGCGTTCCCGTTTTTTAAAGGTTCTGACTTGACTGCTGCACGTAAGAAGTTTGACTGGCTTCGTGCGGGTTCCCAGAACGTGCAGGAACAAACCATGCAAACGTTCGCGGGGAAAGGTAAACGGAATCTTAAAAAGAAACGAGATCTTCCCTCGTTGCAGTACAGCCGTAACGGGTTTTCGATTAAAGACGGGCGTCTGCGTTTAGCGGGTGGGACGTTAATCCCGGTGGTGTGGCATCGGGAACTACCCAGCGTGCCCAGTAGCGTGCGGGTCTTACAGGATTCTGTCGGGCATTGGTATGCGAGTTTCGTTGTTGAAGTCGACGACGTGGCTTTACCCGCCGCGAACACCAACATCGGTATTGACTGGGGGGTCGCGAGCATCGCGACCACAACTAACCCCGAGCATGATTTCGTGTCCCCCGAGTACGCGAAAACATCCGCCGCGAAACTCGCGAAATATCAACGCCGGATGGCGCGGCGTAAACCTCAACCCGGAGCGAAAGCATCGAACGGTTATACAACAGCGAAACGTGACACCGCGAAACTGCATAAGAAAGTTGCGCGGCAACGCCTACACACCACCCGTGCTTGGGCCCGCGGCATCGTCGCCAGCCACCAACTGATCGCGGTGGAAGGTTTCCGCACCAAGTTCCTGTTCCACACCAGAATGGCTCGTAAAGCCGCCGACAATGCGGTCGGTCAAGCGAAACGAGAACTCATATCGTGCGCCAAACGGGCGCACCGAACCGTGGTGATTGTGCCGCCCGCGTACACAACAATGACGTGCAGTTCCTGCCAGTCGATAAACAAGACAGCCCTGCCGTTAACGGAAAGAATTTTTACGTGCGAAACCTGCCACTACACGGCAGATCGAGACCGTAACGCTGCCAAAGTGATTTTGGCCCAGGCTGAGAGCCGCCTGGCTAACGCTGAGACGATAAGACACGCCACGCTCCCTTTCGGGTGAGCTGCAACGCGCACGTTGAGTTAGAAAGCCCCCGGATTCATCCGTGGGGTGGCTTTACAGTTATGCATTCACCCTTATGCTTGCCGAAATAGGCCCCATCCATCACCGCTAAGAGGATTTTCAATGACAATTGCCGCCGAACGAGTTATTAACGGAGTCACCCAAGAGCGCAATTTGATAACGGAACTGCCTGGTCCTGTTTCCCTAGCGCTACTGGCGCGCAAGGAAAACGCAGTCTCTTCGGGTGTTGGAATTGGACTCCCCGTTTTCATCACCAAAGCGGGCGGCGGCATTCTCATTGACGCTGACGGTAACTCACTTATTGACATGGGTTCGGGAATTGCGGTCACCACGGTTGGTAACGCGAATCCCGAAGTTGCTAGCCGAGTTGCAGTGCAGGTCGCAAACTTCACGCACACCTGCTTCATGGTCACTCCCTATGAAGGCTACGTGCAAGTGTGTGAGGCACTCAATCGCCTCACCCCTGGTGATCATGAAAAGCGCAGTGCACTTTTTAACTCTGGCGCCGAAGCAGTTGAAAATGCGGTCAAGATCGCTCGCGCATTCACCGGCCGTCAAGCAGTCGTTGTTGTGGAACACGGCTACCACGGCCGCACCAACCTCACCATGGGCATGACCGCCAAGAACATGCCGTATAAGCATTCATTTGGCCCATTCGCTCCAGAAATTTACCGGGTTCCCGTCTCCTACCCATTCCACGACGGTCCCCATGGCGGAACCGAAGTCGCTGCGTGGGCGATCTCGCGCATGGAAAAAGAAGTTGGCGCTGCGAATATTGCCGCAATAGTTATTGAACCAATTTTGGGTGAAGGCGGGTTTATCGTTCCTGCGCCCGGATACTTCAAGGCGGTCGCAGATTACGCACAAGCAAATGGAATTGTTTTTGTCGCTGACGAAATCCAGTCCGGATTTGCGCGGACGGGTGATTGGTTCGCGAGTGAATTCGAAGGAGTCGTCCCCGACTTAATCGCTACCGCGAAAGGAATTGCAGGAGGAATGCCACTTGCCGGTGTCACCGGTCGCGCCGAGATCATGGACTCCGTGCACGCGGGTGGACTGGGTGGCACCTATGGCGGCAATCCGGTTTCTTGTGCGGCGGCATTGGGTTCAATTTCCTGGATGGAGGAAAACGACGCACGTCAGATTGCAAAAGATCTTGAGGCGATTATGTTGCCACGGCTCGCTGCGATGCAGATAAACCACCCAACTATCGGTGACATTCGCGGTCGTGGCGCCATGATTGCAATTGAATTGGTCACGCCAGGAACAATGGAACCAGATGCAGCGAGAACAGCAGCCTTGAACAAGTACTGCCATCAGCATGGTGTAGTCACACTTACCGCAGGAACGTATGGCAATGTATTTCGATTCCTGCCACCGTTGACAATGCCGATTCCCTTGTTGGAAGAAGCACTGGGAATCTTGGAAGCAGCGTTTGAGGCAACTGCCTAAAACTGTTTGCTCCGTTGTTACCCTGGAATCCGACCTGCCAACAGAGGTTGAGCCGGATCCCACGTTGTTCCAGCCGTTTGATCCTTGCGGCGTCGAGCTATTGCACTAATTGCTTCGAGTACCACGCGATTGCCCAAAAGTGCGGTGATATCAGCGTGGTCAAATGGTGGTGACACTTCAACGATATCCATGCCGACCACCGGAAGTTCATAGCAAATCCTGCGGACAGCGTCGAGTAATTCGCGCGCGCTGAGACCACCAGGCTCGGGTGTTCCAGTCCCTGGCGCATGTCCTGGATCACACACATCGATGTCGACGCTGAGGAAAATTCCGTCGCAGTCACTCAGGGCGATTTCAAAAGCTTCGGTCAGGCACTCATCGAGGCCGCGGGTAACAATCTCGGTCATTTCATAGGAGCGCATTCCTTGTTCGGCCATCCAA
The DNA here is from genome assembly GCA_041689915.1 of Candidatus Nanopelagicales bacterium. GTDB lineage: Bacteria > Actinomycetota > Actinomycetes > S36-B12 > S36-B12 > UBA4592. Next base: position 4,718 of record JBDNFH010000114.1, read on the forward strand.
TCAAGTGTTTCCGGTTCTGGCCAATATCCCCGTAATCCAATTTGCAGGAATCGATCCCCACGTACTGCACCTGATTCAATCAATCTCCTCATTGGTTGCCCGTGACCGATAAGCGAGCCGAATGTGATGTCGCCGGTATCAGCGTGGGCGTCAAAATGAATGACCGCAATTTTTCCCCAACCACGAACTCGGGCTACACCGGTTGCATCAGGCCAAGTAATCGTGTGGTCACCTCCTAGCACCAATGGAATGGCTCCCGATTGTGCGATTTTCTCAATGTGAACTTCAAGGTCGGCGCATGAACGCGCTGCGTCACCGCTGTACAACTCGACATCTCCTGCATCAACGACTTTCAAATCCTTCAAACCGTCAACCCGCATTGCCAGTGACGGCCTGCTGCCGTCGTGCTCCAGGTAGCAGGCAGCCCGGATTGCTTGTGGCCCGAAGCGTGCACCCGACCTAAAGGACGTACCTCCATCAAAGGGAGCGCCAATGATCACTACATCGGCATCGGAGTAGCTCGCTGTGTCATCAAGATCGCATTCAGGCACACCAAGAAAGGTGTAATTTGGACCGAATTGGCTCCCATATCTCGTCATGTTGCCACCCTACCCTCACGAATCAAATCCAAGCCCGAGCGAGTCGAGTAAACGCAACCATAAATTTCGTTTTCCATTCTCTCGATCCGCCTTTTGTAATGACTTGGTAGTCCACGCAATTACCCAACTGCGAAATGGCTCTGGCGGAAATGGCAACGGTTTTGTCTTGACCATGCGTAATTTGGTGCGCTCGGTTTCACGCCCCTGTAGCAGGTCCAGTGAGGTGAGGGCGGCGAACCGTGATGCACCAACGCCCAACCCAGTAAAGCCAGCAACGTAAACCGTTTTACCCCCGTGAACTTTACCCCAGAATGCACTAAATCTGGAGCAAGTATCAATCGCCCCGCCCCAACCGTGGGTGAAATTGACCTCCGCGAGTTGCGGGAATGTCTGCACAAAGTGATCCGCAAGCCGGGCAAATGACTCAAGATCAGTGTCAAATTGTGGCTTGACGCCATCTTTGCCATGGTAGAGCGCGTCGTATCCACCAAATAGAATTCGGCCGTCTTCTGTGACTCGGTAGTAGTGAAATTGATTGCCCGCGTCACCCACACCTTCCCGATCAAGCCAACCAATCGACTCCCGTTGGGCACTCGTGAGTGGTTCGGTCACCAAGGCGTAGTCGTAGACCGGCACAATTAAATGCTTGAGTCGCTTAAGTAATGGCGGGTATGCGTTCGTTGCCAAAATCACCCTGGGACTGCTTACGCTTTGGCTACCAACCTTGACTCGAACGAAGGACCCAAGGTCTTGGAGGCCATTCACTTCCGAGTTTTCATAAATCGCAACGCCCAAGCGCTCGAGCTCTCGGGCCAAGCCCCATGCCAACCGAGCCGGGTCCACCACTGCGACATCGGGGTCAAAGAGTGCACCTTGGTACATCGGTGAATTGATCCGTGCGCGAATCTGTTCTGCCGTGAAATATTGAGCTTTGATACCTAAATCAATCATCTCCGCATGAACTTCTTCTAAGTCTCTTGCCTGGTATTCCTGGGTTGCAGCATCAATTTCACCTGAGACAAGCCAGTCACAATCGATTTCCAAATGGTTTATTCGATCACCAAGCTCGAAAAGATTCTGCGATCCCAGCCGGAGAAGTTCGGGCATTTCTTCTGGCCAACGCGAGAGGCCATTACTAAAGCCGTGGGTCAGCGAAGCCGAAACAAAACCACCATTTCGACCAGTGGCTCCACCGGCAATGCGCTCACCTTCAAGAACAACAATTGTCCAATCCGGATGCTCAATTGCCGCTTCCAGCGCTGACCAAAGGCCGGTGAACCCAGCCCCGACGACTACGAGGTCGGTTTGTGAATCACGGTCAAGTGGTGGCTTAGCTTGGGGTCGCTTAGGATTATCGAGCCAAAAACTCTCATGCTTAAGTGAGTCGGTCTTGCTGTATCCATTTGGTGAAGGTGTTGCTGTAAACATGTGGGGTCATTACGTCGAGGTTAACGTATTGAATCCTCCCCACGGCTAAAGCCGGGGGATTCCTAGCTCAACTTGCATACTGCAACTCACCCGAAGGGAGCGCGGCATGTCTCACAGTCTCAGCACTAGCCAGGTGGAAACCAACCTGGGCCAAAATCACTTTGGCAGCGTTGCGGTCGCGTCCGTCGGTGTATCCGCAGGAGGCGCACTGGAAGATTCGTTGCGACAACGGCAGGCGGATCTTGGCTCTCGACCAGCATTGGCTACACGTCACC
>JBDNFH010000115.1:0-1573 GCA_041689915.1 Candidatus Nanopelagicales bacterium
CTGCCCTTAAGGGCTGGGGCCTTGGTCTTGGAGACCTTGTCCTGCCGGCCCTTGCGGACCAGCTGCTGGATGGTAGGCACGTTGCGCCTCTCCTGACTTCTCGTTCGTTTACGGTTAACCGGAACGACCCACGCGGTCGGGTGTGTCGGACACTTTGCGGCGCCCAACTACGCTTAAACTCGTAGGAATTCTCCGGTGGCATGACCACCTCGCGCCGCAAATCTTTACTGCGACACGCGAGAGCGTGCCTGAGGGGTCAGGCACGAATGGGAAGACTACTATCCCCTACTTCGCCCCATTCACCGGGGCCCCCTAAGAGCTGTAACTGCCCGAAACTCCAAGGACCGTGAAGAGTAACAGGGCAAGAATTCCCAAAATCGCCAGCGCTGTATAAACGCCGATGTTGATCCAAGAAACTATTTTCGATGCCGTGACAAATGCCCCACCACCAATAGAACCGCCACTGGCAGCGATCTCTTTCTCAGCCTTACTAGCAAATACCAACGCGACAACCGCAAAAACAATCGGAAAAACCACCCACGAGCAAATGGACAGAACCAAAGCGACAATCGAATTACTGGACGCGCCAGGAGGCGCAGCAACCTGCGGTGCCTCCCAGATCGACTCCGTCGGGTTTACTTCTTCGGATTGGGGTTGGTCAGAACTCATATTCCTAATCTACCGCGGTTAGGACCAGTTGAGTACAAGGCGATCTTCTTTGTCCTCAAAGGACCCCACCAGAATCACAATGAAGTCAATGAGAGCCCAGATACCCAGTCCCCCGAGAGTCACGATCATGAGAATTCCGGTTCCGACCTTGCCAACGTAGAACCGGTGAATTCCAAAAACACCTAGGAACCAAGCCAACAGGGCAGCAGCTAACCTTGACTTTGGGCTAATAGGGTTTCCAAACTGATCAACTGTCGGCTTCGGTGGTACCTGAAGTACTACTGGGGCAACAGCTCGGTCGGGAATATGAACCTGCAACATGAATCCGACTAACGTGAACTCGAAAAGGGTAACTAAATTAGGGGGGTGGTTTCAAGCGGTCATTGCAATAGCGGATGATTGTGAAAAGCTAGCAGTGGTTCGAATAGTTCTGCCGGTGTCTTGTCGATCAGGGTGATTCTGGGACGGTTATTGAGCTCATTTTCGACGCGCAGCAAGTCTTCGGGCCTGTTATATGGACAGGTCGGTGAACTTGGGGAAGTACTGCCGGAGGCAGTCCGTTGGTGTTCTCATTAGTGCCTCGCTGCCCAGGGCTAGCCGGGTCGCAGAAGTACACTTTGATACCCGTATCGCGCGTAATATCGAGGTGGCTGGCCATTTCGGTTCCTTGATCCCAGGTTAGTGCCTTCCCCGCGGGAACGTCCGAGAAATCCGCCAGGGCTACCTCGTCGTTGTCTACATTCGAAGAGTGAAACGGATCAAGTGGGAAAAGTGCTGGACCCACTAGCCAATCCCCTACCCGTCCCTACCCGTCCCTACCCGCGCGCATTATACACCTTATGGTCTAAGTTGGCTTGATTCGAGCCGAAGGGATCTGCATGCGCAGGATCATCACTTTGGGAAC
>JBDNFH010000116.1:0-20049 GCA_041689915.1 Candidatus Nanopelagicales bacterium
CGAAGAAATGACGGTACCGAGGTTCCAGTAGAAATCAGTCTCACCCCAATACAGACTCCCACCGGTGCCCAGGTGGCCGTAACAATCCGAGACATTACCGAGCAGAGGCAGGCCGCCCGATACGCCCGCGACATGGCCTCCATCATCGAATCTTCCAATGACTCCATCACCAGTGGGAACATGGAGGGGATCGTGACCAGTTGGAACCCTGCCTCAGAGCGCCTGTTTGGCTATTGCGCCGCAGAGATGATCGGTCAGCCATTTTCGCGCCTCTGGGGTCCCGAACATACCCACGAGGACACCGACAATCTGAGCAAGATCCGGGACGGAAATAAGATCGAGGCCTACGAAACTCAACGGATCAGAAAAGATGGCAGCACCATTCCGATCTCCCTAACCATATCGCCCATTTTCGATGAGAATGGCGCGGTGATCGGGTCATCAGGTATCGCCCGGGATATCACGAGCGAGAAACAGATGATCCGTCAACTGGAGGAAATGAATGATCTGCGCAATGAGTTTGTGGCCGTAATTGCTCATGATCTTCGTGCGCCGGCGGCCTCGATCAGTGGGTTTGCACACCTGTTGATCGACGAGTGGGATGCCATTGACGATGAGAAGAAGATTGAGAACTTGCGGATCATCACCCGAAATACTGATGCTTTGGTCGAGTTCGTCGAAAATGTGCTTCAGGTGGCACGAATAGAGGCGGGCGAGTTTACCTACCAGATCAGCTCGTTCAACATTCGCGCTTTGGCGCAGAGAACGGTGAATGAATCCATTGGGCCGAACAACGACCGGCGAGTCGAGTTGATCACCCCCGACGCTCTTCCTCTTGTACTCGGCGATGAAGAGCGTCAGTGGCAGATTCTCACGAATCTCCTCTCCAACGCGCTCAAGTTCTCTCCAGCGAAAGAACCTATCGTCGTCGAGCTATCTCGGATCGGAGATTGGGTACAGGTAGCAGTTACAGACCGTGGGATAGGAATCGCTAAAGACGATCTGGTGAAGATGTTCCGTAAGTCTGAGCGCTTGCTCACATCAGGAAACCCAATCATACCGGGGAACGGGCTTGGACTATTCATCTGTAAAACCTTGGTCGAAGCCCAAGGGGGACGAATTTGGTGTGAAAGCACTCCAGGCCAGGGCAGCACATTCTTCTTTACGATCCCGGTAGCGCGATGAGGTCCCCCTGTTTCAAGGCAGCCCACTCAGAACGGTAGTCCTGGCGGTTGTCGTTCACCATCCTCTCAGAGGATTCACTGCGCTACGTGGCCCTCGATGTGCACGAGCAACGAGCGCTTATCGAAAGGGAACACTTTTATTTGGCCGGAGAGTCCATTCCTAGTAGTCGTAGCACGGTGGGGAGCAGTTTGTTCAAATCCTTCTTCTGTAGATACGTATCAATAGTAGGTTCTCGGCTGGCCTCTATCGCGAGGTCGTGGGAGGTGAAGAGAATGATCTTGATGTCGGGGTCGTCATCAATGACTGCGTAGCACAATTCGCATTCTTCGTTCATCATAAGGTTTCCTCGAAAAAGTAGACACCTGTCGTGCAAGGGTTTGGGGTCAGCGCGTCCATTGGATCAGAAAACGGGGGTCAGGTCACCTTGCTAAGTGCCATTCCGATTGTTGTATTCATTATTTTCCCACCTTCATTAGGTTTTTTGGCTCTTGGTGTTTAAGTGGGGAGTGGGCTTGGGCGTGGCGTTTGGGACTTAGGCCAGGGATCCAGTCATTGTTGCGGTTGTTCAAAGACTGCTTCGATGAAAGGACCCCTGACTGTGATGGACGATACCGGCTTTGCGCAGACCCTGCTAGGCCTTGATGGGTTCCGTGTTCTGGACGTGTGTGAGGCTGTGCAGGAATTGGTGATCACTATCGAGTCGACCCTTGATCGGGTTGGTTGCGCTGACTGCGGGGTGCGTGCGCAATCCCAAGACAGGGTCACAGTTGATGTTCGGGATTTGCCGTGTTTCGGGCGACCGGCGCGACTGGTATTAATTAAGCCGCGGTGGCGGTGTCGGGAAGAGTTGTGTGATGCCAAGACGTGGATCGAACTCAGTGAGCATGTCGATACCCAAGCAGTGATCACCCGCCGTACCGGTGCCCAAGCGTGCCGCCACCTCGGTCAACTGGTCCGGCCAGTGTCGCGGGTAGCGCAGGAGTTCGGGGTGTGCTGGTGGACCGTGATGAACGCCGTCATCGAAGAGGGCACCCCGCTAGTTGATGACCCGGTATGCCACCAGCATGGTCGACCTTGAAAAACGCATAGTGATCGACATGATTGAGGGGACGCTCTCCGCATCTCGATCGCGTCCAACGTGTCGTGCGATCCGTTTCACGTTGTCCGGGTTGCAAACCGGTGCCCCGCTAAAGTACGACGATGAGTGCAAACCCAGACACTAGGACACCGCGGGCGCACAGTGGATCCGCTGTATAAGATCCGCAAGCTGCTCCTCACCGGCACTGAACGCGTCAACGAAAAAGGCCAGGAACGCGTGCTTCTCGGGCTGCGCGCCGGTGACCCCAACAACGAAGTACTCGGCGCCCCGCTCGCGAAGGAATCCGTACGTGACGTCTACCTGTCCACCAACCGGGCCCAAGCAGAGCTACTCCTAGACAAAGCCATCAAAGGCTGCCAAGTGGACCCCGTCACCGAAGTCCGGTCCCTGGGGCGAACCCTGAAATCGTGGCGTAAAGAGATCCTGGCCCACCACGACACTGGCGCATCCAACGGACCAACCGAGGGCCATGAACTTATGCATCAAAAAAGTCAAACGCTGCGGCCACGGCTTTGCGGACATTCCAGCGCTACCGGCTCCGAGTACTACTCCACACCGGCGAAGTGAACTGGCCAACCCAACCCAAACCACCACGCATCAGAACCCACGCTCCCCGCGCAAATGCGTAGAGCCGTTTATTGACCATCTTCCAACGTAATACGGCCGTGTCTGGACTATGATTAAGGTCCAACCAGAGTTTGGACCATGGCCACGTAGGTCTTAAGGGGATGTCGTATCAAAATGGATCCTGCCTATGTTAAGAAACAAATTCTGGTTGTTGAAGACAACCAAGACTTACGCGAACTCATTGTCCAAATGCTTATTGTTGAAGATTACGATGTTCTAACCGCAAAAGATGGAGTAGAAGCCCTTGAACTTATAAGTTTGCATCGTTTTGATCTCATTCTCTTAGATGTAATGTTGCCTGGTAAATCAGGAATGGAAGTTTTGAGAAATATACGTTCCAGCGACGATTCTGAGTATAAAAATCTGCCAGTCGTGATGGTAACCGCAAAATCTATGGTTGACGATAGAGACGCCGCACTATTGGCAGGAGCCACCTCTTATCTCGTTAAGCCATTTCGCGCGGCAGCCCTTAAGACAAAAATCCAGAATATCTTTGAAGGTCAGGAGAATGGAATTCAATCGTGAACTGTTCTACACTATCGGCAACCACGGTTAAGCGAATTAAATAATCACGAATGTGGGGTTTAAAAGTGATTGACCGCCTACGAATGGGGATTGGGCAAAAGGTACTTGTAGGTTTAATAGCAATTACTCTCTTCGTTACTGCTTTTTTGGGTTTTTTCAATACCCAGTCAGCTCTTAGTGAAGTAAGCTTATTAACGTCACAGGACAGACCTCACAAGCGATTCGCTATGGCGGAAACGAAAGCACTTCTTTACGTAAGAAGCCTTGAGAAATGGTCTTTCGGAGCGGTGGAGCGGAGGGATGTAGAAATAGCGAGGGTGACATTAACTCAAGTGCTAACTGGAAATGCGTTTAGTAGCATTGCGCCTTTGCAGTTGGCCAGTCCGGGATTCTTAAGTGCACTAAAAGAGTCCGATGCAATTCTTGATTCCACTGTTCCCGGCTTGTTGCCCACGGAGCTTCAAAAGAGCGTTCAGACCAAAATTGGACCGGTAACCGAACAAATCATTAGCCAATCTGAACGCTTAGTAGATGACTTCCAAGAATACCAAGAAGCCAAAAGTAATGATCGAGGCGCGAATACGCCAGCCCTGCGACTAGTCGTCCTATTCTTACTCTTTGTACTTCTCATAATGTTTACCGTTCTTGTAATTCGGAATGCAAGAATTATGCGATCAAATTTTGATCGAGAGAAAGAGATTATTCGTGCCGAGACCGAGAAACTAAATCTTTTATTTGAGAAATTGACCCGCTCTGAAACAACTGTCGTGAAACTCCAAGAGTTGAGTGAAGCAAAATCAGCCTTCATCGAAAACGTGAATCATGAGTTAAGAACGCCATTGAGTTCGGTAATTGGCCATATTGACATTATTAGAGACTTAACGGCTAGCAGGCGCGAATTAGGAATATCTAATTCATTAGAAGTTCTCGACAGAAATACGAATATTTTGCTCACGATGGCTGATAATATTCTCTCCCTCTCCAGACTTGAATCGGAATCAGTCCCCCTTTCCGATACGCCAGTCGATATTTCTCAGGTTATAGATGACTGCATCCTTGTTCTCCAGGGCGAGCTCGAGATATCTAATATCGAGATAAAATTCTCGATTGATAGAGAAGTGGGTTACTTGGTTGAAGGCGATGTGGAGCAACTCAGTCGGGTAGTTCTTAATTTGTTATCGAATGCCATTAAATTTAGCAAAGTTAACTCCCATATTGACATTGAAGTAGATGAATTTGGCTACGGTGAGAATTTACCTACCATAAGGATTTTCATTCGAGATTATGGAATTGGAATTCCTACTGAGGACATTGGCAAAGTTTTTACGCGTTTCTATCGCGCAAGCAACGCACGGGAAAAACAGGTCCCTGGTACGGGTTTGGGGCTGGCTATCGTTGATCAAATTGTCCACTTACACGGTGGAATCGTTGAAATTGAATCGGTGGAGGGAGAAGGAACCACAATGATTGTTATATTGCCGAAGCACTTATCGCCAGTTGACGAGATGGTTCATCAGCGCCGTCATGCGGTTCTTGTTAGAGCGATTTCCGAACTTGAGGAATCGTCACAACAGGACCTTCCCCAATTGGCTCATACTATGGGTGGTTTGATTGGATTCTATACTTTCGAAGATGAATCAAAGGTCATTCTAGGTTTCTCCAATTGGCTTGATTCGACAGACTTCATCGATCCGATTGAGATGGAAGTCCGACGCGAAGCAATGCTAACGATTCTCAAGTACCGGCTAGCCTCGCTGCCACACGGGGATGGCGCTAATGAGTGAGGAGAGAATCCTCATCGCTGACGATGACCCTGATATTCGAATATTTTTGAGGATGTCCCTTGAGGAACACGGTTTCTCCGTGGTCGAAGCAGAAAATGGGCGCGAAGCACTTCGACTATTTAAGGAGACAAGCCCAGCACTATTGATTTTGGATTTATCCATGGGTCAACCAGATGGTTTTGAAGTGTGTGGAGAGATTCGAAAAACATCTAGCGTGCCCATAATTATGTTGACATCACATGATCAGGAACTTGATCAAGCGATGTGTTTAGCGGCTGGTGCAGATGACTACATCACTAAACCTGTTTCAGGTCAAATTCTGAAGCTACGCGTTGCCACTCAACTGCGCCACTATTCCGCACGTGCTGAGCCCCTTTCCATGAAAATAACAACCGGGGGCTTGGAGCTTGACATAAATAGCCATCAGTTCATAGTTGAGGGAATTCTTGTACCTTTAACTCGAACTGAATTTGATTTTGTCGAATTGCTCATGACCAACCCAAAACGTGTTCATACCCGCGAACAAGTAATTGAAGCCATAGGCGCCTCGGTTAGTTTTTCAAGCGAAGGCTTTCTTGATACGCACGCATCTCGCATACGAGCAAAAATTAAATCTGCGGGTGGTCCACGAGCGATTCATGCTGTGCGTGGGGTCGGCTATCGACTCTTTGAATAGTCTTGTGGAAGGACCCCATTTCGCGGCCCATGTGGGCTTGTCACAAGGAGTCATGCCATCTGGAGTGCGAGGAACTCCGGACCACCGAGTTCACTTCGGCTGACTTTCACAGGAGAACCTGAAGTGTGCGTGTAAGTGAAGTGACGGCATGGGGCCAATTCTCGGCGATCTTTAAGAGGTCAATAGGTTGTGACCCAGGTCGTCGCAGCCAGGCGCGAAGTGCCTCGACTGCTTGTTCTCGTGGGACGCCTAACCGGGGGTTGAACGAATCGACAACAGAGCGTTCTGCATTATAAGTATTGATGCTGATACCTCGAGCAACATGTTGAACTTCCAGGCCGATTCGAAATGTCGATGGATCAAACTGGTGCCAGGCAACAGGTGCGGCCAATGCAGGAAGGTATGAACCGCGGGTTAGTGCGAGATCTAGAGCGACTGGAATTTCATCGATCAAATTGTGATGAGCCAGGGCAGATGTGAGACAAATAGTTCCAAGGGGTGCGCGCAACGCTGCTTCGATCAGATCCTGGTTGACGAACTGTGCGTCAGGACCTAAATAGATTCCGTGATCGAGCCGCGTCACCATGCCGTCTGTGGTGAGTCGCCTCAACAGAGCTTGGCTCAAACCGACAGCCAGTGCCTGCTGCCGGGTGAAGGCAGCAGGCAACATGTCAAGGGTTATTCCTGGAACTGACCGTGGCCTAGCCATCCTGCTCCCTTCCGAGTTTTCACTAATAATATCACCACAAACACTTCTGTGAATAGATTATTAGCTTTACGGCAAGGAATGAGATGGTCGACAAAGGATGAGATGGACAAAAACCCGGGTTTGGACGACTAAAACGTCGGACTTTCCCAGAAACTGGGAAAGTCCGACGTTTTGGAGGGGCTGGTGCACCGCGAGGGACTTGAACCCCCAACCCGCTGATTAAGAGTCAGCTGCTCTGCCAGTTGAGCTAGCGGTGCTTGTTGTGCCGGGCGAGATTATCACTGGCACTGGTGCTAGAACCCAGAGGCCACCATTTCTCGGTAGATAATTCCGGCAATTTCACTTTGACCAAGCGGATTGGGGTGAAATGAACCAGTCGTGAAGCCGCTAAACCCGGTCAGCCCGAAGATCCAGGACTGATTTCCCGCACACACACCGTGCCCAATTGACTCCGTTCCCGTGTCGATCCAGGTGCCCATGATCGGTTGCCAGCCAAGTTGGGCGGTGTTCGCAATTGCGCCGTTGAGTGAACCGGCGCCGTTATCGAGCGGAACTTGCGCACCGCGCGCTGTTTGGTAAAGGAACGGATTTGTTGGACTTGGATTCAAAATTGAGTCTTGGGCCCAGGCGAAGTCTGCCTCGGTGATGGTGAGGTAACTGCAGATCGCACCTGACTCTGATCGAGATAAGTCAGGATATGAATTTAAAAAAATACTTCCAGTATCACTCAATCTAAGACCGGGCAGCTTTTGACTTTGTGCGCCTTGGCAGGTTGAGTCGGTAAAACATTTATTTATCGATGCATAGCTGGTTGCTAAACCAGCGGTCAGTCCCTGCACCCCGGTCTGAATTGTTGGGAAACTCGACAACGGGGGCGCTGTGGCCTTGGCCAGCGGGCAGTTGATTTGCAGTGCGCAGGTAGTCAGGATTGAACCAAAACCGACGTCGTTGCCACCGATTGACATAACGACAGCATCAATCTCGAGATCTCCAATTAGTTTGCTTACTGACTCGATTTGGGAATTCATGCCGCGATATTGCGAACCGAGTATTCCCTTTTGCACGGTGGCGCCAGAGCAGGAGACATCTACCAAAGTCACCGATGTCTTATTAGACGCCTGCTCAAGTTTGAGTGCAGCCTGGGCAGGTGCGCCATGCACACTTCGATTGCATTGATCTTCGTCCCAATATGGATTAAATGAGGTGAATCGATTCTTAATCCACGCGTTTACATTGCGCGGATTACCCTCACCGGATGCGTACGAGTCACCCATGACTACCAGGAGGTAGTTGGAAATGTTCGCCACCATGGATTGGCGCTTGATTTTTGATCCGGAACGTACCGTGAGGGTGAAGCTGTGCAAACCCTCAGGGAGTGTGACCGTGGTTCTACACGTCTTCGCGCGGAGCTTGGTTGCATCAGTTCGCTGAACGACTTTGCCCCCGCGTTGAATGGTCCAGGTGTAGGAGTCGCCCTTTGACTTGCAAGCATTGAGGGTGACGGGAAACCCTGCATCCTTTAAATACCAGGAGAGTGCTCCACCAATGAGTCGTTCATTGGGTTGGGCTATAAAGTTTCCTGCGCCCACGAAAGTTGACGACGGCTTCAGGGACAGGGCGCCGGATTGTGGCACTCCGCCATCGCCATCAATAAATCCGTCTTTATTTGCATCCTTTGACTGCGGGACCATTGACCAGGAGCCTTGCGCGACCGGAGCGGTCGCAGTTCGGGGATTCGCGGCCTGGGAAATACTCGCTGGCAGCAATGCAAGTGAGAGGGAAGCCACCACACCGATTGCAAATATCTGTTTCATTGGCATGTGAACAGGGTAAGCGCAGGTTCACATAGTGCGTTCAACGGTGTTTACTCTTGGGTGAACGGGCAGTGCCTGCACCCTCGGGTACAGCAGTAACCGCGATTAATGTGAAAGTCAGCCGTCATGACGAACAATCCGGTGTACGGGTCAAGATAGCCCTGTTGCTTGTTGTCGCAAGCCTGCTCGTGGGCGGCCAATATTTTCTCAGTTTTTGGGTTTTCGGGATCGAGACGGTCGGCCAGTGGAACTTTAGGCTCAGCTCGTAGTTGTGTGTTTTTCATCAGAGTTGGAAACCAGCAGGAAAGGGGTCATCGGGTGTGAGCATGTGCTGGGAAGTCCCGGTGATCCAGGCCCGCCCGGTGATTTCCGGAAGGATCGCGGGAATATCAGCAACCATCGTTGTACCGACTGCGCGCCCGGTGAAGTGCGTTCCAATAATCGATTCGTTGATCAGTGACTCACCAATGGCAAGTTCGCCGCGGGCGACAAGTTGAGCAACGCGCGCACTAGTTCCGGTCCCGCATGGCGAGCGATCAAACCAGCCCGGGTAAATCGCCATTGCATGTCGAGAATGTTGAGCCGTGCTGCCGGCGGCAACTAGTTGAACGTGATGCACGTGATCAATTGCCGGGTTCTCTGGGTGAACGGGCGGGTTCGTTTCATTGATCGCATTCATGATCGCGAGGCCAAGTTTGAGTAACTCAGGAGCGTGTTCCTTGCCAAACTCTTGACCAAGTTCACTGAGTTCAACAATTGCGTAGAAGTTTCCGCCGTAGGCCATGTCGTACCGCACCTGACCGATTCCGGGAACTTCAACGTGAGCGTCAAGCTCGGTGACAAATGACGGTACGTTTTCAATTGTGACCGACTTTGCCCTGACTCCTTCAACGTGAACGCGTGCAATGACAAGACCAGCCGGGGTATCAAGTCGAATTATCGTTTCGGGTTCGGTTACTTCCACCATTCCGGTTTCCACCAGGACCGTTGCTGTCCCAATTGTTCCGTGACCACACATGGGCAGGCAGCCAGAAACTTCAATGTAAACAACACCCCAATCGGCGTCGGGCCGTAGTGGTGGTTGCAGGATTGCTCCGCTCATTGCGCTGTGACCGTGGGGTTCAAACATGAGCCAAGTGCGCAGGTGGTCCGCCTCATGCACGACGTACTGGCGGCGTTCCTCCATGGTGTTGCCGGGCAGAACACCAACACCGCCAACAACGACCCGCGTTGGCATGCCTTCGGTGTGTGAATCGACACAATGCCAGATCCGGCTGGTTTCCATGAATTTCCCTTACGTGATCAAATACGACTTGGGCTCAATGCTAGTTGGGAATCGGTGACCTCGCGTTGTTCCATGTAGCGTGCGATCAGATCTGCGGTGCCCAGTGAAAGAGCGGTTCCAATCATTCCATGTCCCGTCGCAAGGTACACACCCGGCAGGTGGGGTACTGGACCAATATAGGGAGCCCCGTCGGCACTAGCCGGCCGAAGTCCGGTCCACGGAGACAGCGCAGCCAGGTCGCTCGGCATGGGAGGCAGGTTCAGCACGGTGGCAGCGCGCTTGTAAAGGTGACGCACCCGCTTCTCGTTGAAAGATCGATCATTGGGATTGGTTAATTCAAATCGCGCGCTCATGCGTAGGTGGTGACCCAGAGGATCCGTTGCAGTTTTCTCGTCCGCAAAAAGCATCGGGTGAAGTGAATTGGTTCCCTTCGACATCGGAACCGTCACCGAGTAGCCCTTTGCCGCGAGTATCGGGATTTTTATGCCTAAAAGTTTGCCAACCTCGCGTGACCAAGAACCGGCAGCAATCACAATATTCTCGGTCGTGATGTGCAAACCACTGTGTGTAGTGACACGATATCCACGCTCCATGGGAGTGATCGCTGTAACGCGTTCATCTGCGTGGAATTTCAGGTTCGGATTTGCGTCGCGTAGGTGTTGCCAGAGTTGTAGCGGATCAAGTCCAAAATCCTCGCCGAGTTCAACAACGGCTCGAACTTTATTAGTAAGACTTGGCTCCTGATCGAGTGCTTCAGCTCGGCTCAAGAGCCGCCCCGCGATTCCCAGATGGGTTAGGTGCACGTATTCGCTCTGTGCATGCTGTTGTGCCTTTTTTGACGTGAATACTTCCCACGTTGGAGTTGAGGTGGTGGTAACTCCGCTTGACTTAATCAAGTCGGCACTTGTACGCAATAAGGACAAGATGCCAGGCGTGAACGCCTGAACGTTTTTCTCGGTGCAACTACGCATGAACTTTGCAATCCACGACACAGTGTTAATCGGCAAATGTGGTGAGAAAGCAAATGCGCCGTCGGACTTGACAAGGGATTTGACACCCATGCCGATCATGCCCGGTGCAGCAAATGGTTGGGCATGACTCACTACCACGTGACCCGCGTTACCAATTGAAGTTCCATAATGTGGAGCTCCGGCGTCAAGGATCATTACGTCACGGCCCGTCAGTCGTGACGCGATACTCACGCCGACTATTCCACCGCCGATTACCAGAGTGTTTGTCTCGGACTGCGCTGCGGGCGTCATGGGAACGTTGGAGCCCATTTCCCGGCGCTCGACAGCAGTGATTTCAGCTCCGCCATACTCGACGGATTGGATTCAAATGATTCAAGTGGAGCACGCGGTGCGCCAACATGTGCACCAAGTGAGTTCATGCCGGCTTTGATCTTTGCGTTGTAATTGCCGGATTCAATAAACTTCAGAATCGGGGAGATAGCGGCGAATGCTTCGCCTCTATGGCTCGGGTCCAACATGGCAACGTGGGCTGTGGGAAGTAGGTTGGCAATTCCGCCGATCCAACATTTAACACCAGCGTCCAAGAACGCTGGTGAATCAAGATCCGCTCCGCAGACGATTGCAAGTTGATCACCGAATTCCGCACCCAGCCAGTCAATCCGACTGAGATCACCGGATGCTTCCTTGATTCCGATTACTAGTTCATTCCCCGCCACGGCATCGAGCACCGAGTGGCTGAATGAAACTCCCGTACGTGCGGGGTAGTCGTAGAGCACTGTTGGGAGTTCAACGGCCTTAACCACAGTTGTGACATGGGCAGCGAGTTCTGATTCGGTGGGAAGGCAGTACGAAGGTGCCGCGAGCATCAGCCCGCTAATGCCGGAGCGCTTAGCCAGAATTGCCTGATCAATTGCTTCATGGGTGCTCATTCCACCAACACCGGCAAGCACAGGAAGCGCTCCTTCAACGCAGTCCACGATTGTCGTAAGCACCAACCGTCGCTCATCAAAGCTGAGTGCATAGCCTTCACCGGTTGTGCCGACGGCAACGAAGCCGGCTACTCCCGATTCGAGCATAAATGCAATCAGTGAACGCAATTCTTCAATGTGGATCTGCCCCTGTTCATCAAAGGGGGTAACCAGTGGGACGTAGATTCCTTCAAGGGATTCGCGGGTGAGAGTCACCGAGTAAGCATAGGGAGTAAGCATAGGGAGTAGGCACGGAGAAGTTAATTCGATTGCGGCTGGGGGCCGACAACGTCGATTCTATTTGTCACACCGCGCACTGAAGGGAAAAGCAGTGCACTAGCTATCGCAGCGAACGCAATGGCCCCAGCAATACCGAAGGCAATCGTTGCGCCTGCACCACTGATCAGCGGCCCGGCGAGGGCTAATCCAATTGGCCCAAACATCAGTGAGCCCATTGCGTCATAAGAGCTGACTCGTGAAAGTGATTCGCGGGGAACTTTGCGTTGCAGTGCGGTGATCCACACGACGTAGAAAATGTCCAGTGTGATCCCCAGGAAAAAGGCGGAAATGGCAACAATCAGTAATGGTGACTGGACGGCAAGAACTAACATGAACACTGGCAAAGCAAGTGTTACTAACATGCCAAACACCATGGGTCTGCGTGGATTTACTCGGGTACCTAAGTACGCGCCCACCAGGAGTCCCAATGCTTGGGAGGCAAGGACAATTGCCCACCCACTAGCGCCGCCATAGATCTCCAACGCCAGCACCGGACCCATGACTTCCTCTGAACCGCGCCACACCATGACGATGAGTGAGAATGCGGCAACGATCACCACGATCCATTTGTAACTAGTGAATACTCGCCAACCGTGGATCAAGTCACCCATCATTGAGTTTTCGGAATCACTGGGAAGTGACACGTGCCGGAAGGAATACACCAGCAAACCGGAAACAAAGAACGTAAGTGCATCAATTGCAATCGCAACTCCCGATCCGGCCGTTGCGACCAAGAATCCGCCCAGTGCGCTACCGGCAATCAAGCCACCGTTTTGGGCCATCGCCACGTACCCGTTTGCTCCCTGCAGATGGTGATCGGACACAACTTCAGGGGTCAACGCACTCATGGCTGGATACCAGAAGGCGTTCAACGAACCATTGATGATGCCGATGATTGCGAGCAATGCCACCGTTGCATTGCCGGTGAGAAAAAGTACGGCAAGCGTCATGACGAAAAATGACAAAATAATGTCGGCGCCAGCAATCACCTTCGCGCGACCCAGTTTGTCTGCGTAGACCCCGCCAATTGGTAGAAACAACACGAGTGGCAGTGCTTGCGCTGCAAGAACAATGCTCAGTGAAGTTGGTGTTGCTCCGGGCAGGTGTAATACACCAAAGGCGAGTGCGATGGGGGTAATTCCATTGCCCACATTGCTAATCGTCCTGGCGACAAAGAGTTTCTTAAAATGCGGCGTTTGCCACAGGGTTGACACGATTCCTCTACTTCACTTGCTGGGGCCGGGCTAAAGCCGCCGACCAAGGAACTAAAGATTCCCGTTTTGTCGGGTTAAGTCAAGTCAGGAAGCAAAGCGTTAAATAACGATGCAATTACGCGCCACCAGATACGAGCGCGCCACCACGTACATGTCTATGGCTACATGCGGTGCGGCTGAATAGCATCGGCTGGAATGTGTCCCAACCGACCAGCTTGAAAGTCTTCATAGGCTTCCATTACTTCAGCCTTGGTATTCATGACAAACGGACCGTATTGGAATACTGGTTGGCGTAGGGGCAGCCCGCCAATAAGGAACACGTCAAGATTTGGTGAGCGTGATTCCTGTGATGCATCAGCACGCAACTTAACGGTGTCACCGTCAACAAGTACAGCCATTTGCCCGGTTGAGATTGGGCGAAGTTCAGCACCAACCGATCCTTTTCCGGCCAAGACGTAGGCCAAAGCGTTGAAATCCTTGCGCCATGGAATTTCAACTTCAGCGCCCGGCGCCAGAGTCACGTGCGTGATCGCAAGTGGGGTGTGTGAAATACCTGGGCCGTCAAAGTTTGCGACACCACCTGCGAGTACGCGCACGAGTGCACCGCCGTCGGCACTGGTGATCATGGAGGCATCAATCCCCTGTAAGTCCTGGTATTGCGGCGCGATTCGTTTTTTGTCCTTGGGCAGGTTGATCCACAACTGCACACCGTGGAAAAGGCCACCCGACTCAACCAAGTGGGCTGGGGGAGTTTCAATGTGCAGGATTCCATCTCCTGCTGTCATGTATTGCGTGCCACCAGATTCAATGATCCCACCGCCACCATTTGAGTCTTGGTGCAAAAACTGTCCGTCAATTAAGTAAGTAAATGTTTCAAAGCCGCGGTGTGGGTGCCATGGAGTGCCTTTTGGTTCGCCCGGCGCGTATTCGACTTCACCCATTTGATCCATGTGAATGAACGGGTCAAGGTCGGTTTGTTCGATCATGGCAAATGCGCGGCGAACCGGGAAGCCTTCACCTTCATGTCCTTGTGCCGCCGTTGTGATCTTTTTAACCGAGCGGGGTTTGGCTTCAATGGGAATCTCAAAACGCGGTAGTGTCAAAGTATCGGCGGTTACAGCTGGCATCGTGCTCTCCTTTGTTGAAGGTTCAACTAGTTTAACACTCAACTAGATGCAGGTCAAGCCCGGGGCAGTGTGTTTGCCGGATGATCACGTGGCCAGCACAGCGCCTAACCGAGCCGTTCCGGCCACGCTGCCCATCCATTCGGCAACGTCTTGAGGGTCGCCTTCGCTGCGCGCACCCGCTCCTTGGATTCGTCGCGTGCACGGGAGCGGGCGGACTGGCTGCCGGTTGAGGAGGTGATCGCGTAGTCGATCCATGGCTTACTCCCGGCATGGATGGACTCCCGGTAACGCCCCTCGGTCACCGCGAGAACCAGGCGTTCCATGTCAGTGGCCTGCGCGTCACAGGACTCGTCGCAGGCGTCGCACCCGCACCTCGGGTAGGGAAAATCGTGCAGTAGCCCAGCGTGGAGGATCACCCCTGGGTACGAGGTGAACACGAATGTCAACCCCGCGCAGTGCGGATCATTCGGGGTCACTCGCACCGCGCGCACGGCATCGTTACGGTCGTGACGAAGGTCCGCTGTGAACGCGGGATCCTCAATTGCCAAAACGTCAAAGGCCTCGGTGAGATGCGCGATCAGCGCGTCGCCGATCGTATGCAGCGGCCTGAATCGCTCCGCATGAGTGGTCACCGAGTACGTGTCCTCCGGCGGTGAGTGCGTGCCCCACCGGTTCCCGAAGTCAATGACTTCCCCGGCCTCGTCATGGAACAGCGGTGCGTCAATTTTGGGTCGGGCATAGGCGAGCACGACACCAATGCTCCCACACGCGTCACGGGTGTGTCGGGACTCTCCGGACCACTGCTTCCGCCAAGTTGTTCGGCAAACACGAGGGGGACGTATTTAGGGTTGCTGAGATTGGTGATGTAGGTGATGTAGGTGACACGCGATAGGAATGAACTTGCAAGGCCTACGTCTGTTAACGCTCGGTGAAAACTGCAAGGATTCTGCTCGGTGGAAAGTAGGCCACGGTTGTTGCGGTTATGGTGCCTTGTTCACTTCTTTTTCGCTAGGAAGTTTCGTCGCTGGGCCTTTGAGCCGGTGTTGCATTACTCCGGTATCAAGGCCATCGAGTGCAGCATTGCGCTTTGAGTGCGCATTTGTTCGAGATTTTTCGATGTTCCCCTCAAGTAATTCCATAATCTCTGCGATATCAAATTCGGGGTTGGTGTCAAAAAGCTCGGTATACACCCAACGAACGAACTCCAAATCCTCAGTCGAATCAACCGTCCAGCGCAGATCAGAAAGATCGGAGTCACCCGTAAAATTGCGCAGGACGAATTGCTCAGGGCGGCGATAAATCCCTAGCGTCACGTGCTCCCTCTCGTGCGGATCAGTGCTCACTCGAGCTAGTTCACGCAGCGCACTTGCACGAACCACTTCAACGTCAACGCCGTCGGGGAAGGTTGGCTCGAGCGTGTTGGATGCGTAATCGCAAATCGTGTAATCACCAGCGGATTCGAAAAATGTATTAACAACCGAGTCGATTACAGCAGGGGAAATGAGCGGGCAGTCGGCGGTAATGCGAACAACAACCTCTGGATTAAATTCGTCAATCACCCCAACAAAACGAGCCAAGACGTCATTGAGGTCACCGCGATAGCACGCAACATTGAGCTGCTCGCAAAGTTGCGCAATCGGATCATCTATCTCATTAATTGAGGTTGCAACCACAACCGTATCAAGAGTGTGAGCCCTATTGACTCGTTCAAGTTGTCGTTGCAGCATTGGCGCACCGGCAAGATCGGCAAGTACTTTTCCCGGCAACCGGGTTGACCCCATCCGCGCTTGCACGATTGCAATTGTCGATCCCGATTTACTCATCCGGTGTAAAACCATTTCGACTAATTCGGATAAAGATACGACCAGCATCTGGATTCTCGGCAGAACCCTTCGTGCCACGCATGGTCATGAATTTGTACATCCACTTAAATTTCTTTACAAACAGTTTTTCCTGATCCGCGTTCGCGCTCGCGGGCAGGATCACAGCTGCGGCCGTGACTAACTCACCGTGAATTCGCCCACGCATGTCACACTTCACTAAATCTATTTCGGGGTAGCTGCCCATTCGGCAAGAATGCCACACACTTACGTCAGGTTCTTTTTCAGGAACCGATCAACCTGCTTAATCGAGTCGTCCCACTCACGAAACATGTAGTGGGGGGCACCCGAATACTCAACGTAGGTGACGTCAACCCCGTTGTGCTGTAGTGCTTTATGTGTAGCCCGCGCCCAGGAGATGTCGCAGCTTTCATCTTTAGTTCCATGAATCATGAGTACCGGTTCGGTGATCCGGGAAAAGAAATAGCGACTCGGCATGCCTTGCTACGCGGCTGGGTTTTCCCTTGGAGTTCCATAGGCCTTAAGAATTTGATTGCCGATCGGGTAGTCATTGCGCTGCCACCCATGGACCGACCCAGCAGCGCAACCTTGTTTTTATTCAAATACGAAAGATTCGAGTTCTTAATTGCGAGCGCCGCACCAATCATGTCTTCGGCGTAACCCAATCGCATTGAGACATCATTTTTCGGATCTGTGTCCGAGCGGACATGATTTCGGTAGTCAACATGCAACGCGACGTAACCGTTATTGCCCAGCCAGTCTTGTTCGCGCCGGAACCCTTGTACTACTCCAATAAGTAGCCGGATTGATGTAGCCGTGGGCAAGAACGACAACGGGGAGCGGGCCCTTTCCACGTGGTTTAATCATGATCCCCGAGATTGTCAGCCCGCCGGATTCATAGGAAACCCGAAGCTTTGTGTATTTCGCACTGGAACTAAATGCCTTACCAACATTGAGGTCACTGCCGGAATATTCGCGCTCAAGGGCCACCGTAATCAAAGACCCGATCGGCTTAACCGGGGCGGCAGTAGCGGGCGTGATTCCTGCGAGCACTAAGGCCCCAGCCAAAGCGCTGAGAATAAGCGCGCGAGCAGCCAAAGACATATTCACAAGTTGACATCCTCCCGGCCATAAACGGCCAGGTTTCCTTTCACCAATTAGATAAAGCGAATTTCGATTTGCCGCAGACCCAACCGCAAGGGGTGTTCTCGCTCTAGGAAACTTCTTAGGACGCTGCTCGCTTGACATGGCTGGGTGCAATTTGGGCGACGCGAGCAGGACTTATTCCAGAGATTGCGGCGGTATCGCGAACGGAGTAGCCCTTGGTGCGAAGGCTCTGCACCAACTCTTGAGTAGATGATGAAAGCTCGGAACCAATCCGAGCAAAGTCTGCCCGTTGTGAGCGAAGGTATTGTGCATCTTTATCAATTCGGGAATCACCTGTGCGATAACTCCACAGTAAGTCAAAGGAATGTTCATCTTCAACTTCAATCATCAGAGCGATCGCTTCTCGCACGGATTGTTCCAAGTGACGTAAGCCCTTGCCCCAGGTGATCACGCCATCTAGATTTTCAACAATTGCAGTCCACGCGTCACCTTCGCGCTCAGCCGTTACCAGGTAGGGACTCATTACCTCAACCAACCTTTCCCGAAAATTTCTTCCATCTGCTTCTCAATTGCCCTGAGTGTGCCCAGTGGAATATCACCTTTAAGCACTGTGCTGCGGAACCGTTGTTTGCACCTGGACCACTGCACCTTCCGGACTCATTTTCACGGCACGAAATAATCGATGTGACCCTCTTTGCCGAACTACAGAGCCCCCAAGGTCTGAGATTCGTTTGTTGACTTCACGTGCCTTCACAAGGATAAGTCTAGTAACTGAACTTATCAAGTGTCTATGACGTGAACACCCCTGTGGATATCGGGACGACGTCTTATTTGGCCAACTCAAACCTGTAGCCGTTGCCGCGGTTCTATCTATGCACCTAGTGATTTTGGCGCTCGACGAACCCTCTAGCAATCTGGACCCGCAAGTCGCCGGGAACTCTCTGTCATTTTGACGGAAGTTGGCATATAAATGCACATGTGATGTGTACGGAGTGTGTATCGTGTGCCCCCATGAGCAGAACCAATATTGATCTGCCCGACGAACTCGTCGCTGAAGTAATGCGGCGTTACAACCTCCCCAGCAATAGAAGCACCGTTGAATACGCACTTCGCCGAGTTGTCGGTACTCCCTTGTCGCCAGAGGACATTCACGAATTTTCCGGCGTTGGTTGGGATGGAGATCTCGAACAACTCCGTAGCGATCGAAGTGACTAGTTGTGAGTTCAGATTCACTGCTAATTGACACCTCGGTCTGGGTCGGGGTCCTTCGCGGATCTGAAAGCTTTCGGGATCGCCTCGCTGCCACGAAACCAACCCCCTGTTCATCGGTAATATCTCAAACGGGAAAGTCGCGATTGGGAAGTTCACCAAGGAGCCGTAAAGCAAAATCGCCCACAATCTCAAAAGCATTATCAACACCAAGTTATTGAAACCGGTTGATCAAGTGGTCGGGGATTGTGGTTTTTCCATGGGGGAGTGTTGAGCACACCTTCCTCTAAAGTGAGAAGTCGCAAAGCACCGTGGAAACACGGTAATGAAAAGCAGTTTGCAAAAAATAGCGGTTAGCTATGATTAAGAGCCATGTCACCAATCGCGATAGGTCTGATTGCTGGACTAATCTCTGGCAGTTTCGGCGTTGGCGGCGGAATCATCATTGTTCCCGGCTTGGTGCTGTTCCTACATTTCACGCAACGGTTATCTCATGGCACGTCACTCCTGGCCATCATGCCGATTGCAGCAGCCGGTGTTATCGGCTTTGCATTTCACGGTTCTATCAATGTGACCTATGCACTTTTTCTCGGGCTGGGCAGCATCCTTGGCGCCATTTTGGGAACGAGACTTCTGGGATCAATCAGCAATATTTGGTTGGCACGGATTTTCAGCGCGATCCTGTTGATTACCGCGATCCGGCTCTTTATTGACATTCCCGTTGAGTCCCAAGAGATGACTCTCTCGCCCACGAGCGCAATTGTCTTAGTACTGGTTGGCGTTCTCGTCGGTGCAATTGCAGGTCTGCTCGGAGTCGGTGGCGGGATAGTGCTGGTTCCAATTCTCATTATTTTCTTTGGCGCAGCAGCACCCCTTGCAAAAGGTACGAGCCTGCTAGTCACTCTGATTGCGGGAACAACCGGCAGTTGGCGCAATTACCGTAATGCGAATGTTGATATTCCGGTTGCCCTGAAAATCGGTCTCGCCGGAATCCCGACCGCACTGATCGGCGCGCAACTTGCCATGGTGATGTCAGACCAGGTGTCCATGATTCTCTTCGCGCTTCTGCTTCTAGCCACTGCAACAAGGTTGCTTCAATCCGCGCGAAAATAGGGGGCACAAGACCCTAAACAGCCCGACCGCTGGGGGTGAGAATAGAACTGTAAAGCCACCCCTCGGATGAATCCGGGGGCTTTCTAACTCAACGTGCGCGCAGCAGGTCACCTTGCGGTGTTGTTGCGTGTCTTATCGTCTCAACGTTAGCCAGGAGTCTCTCAGCCTGGACCAAAATCACTTTGGCGGCGTTACGGTCTCGGTCTGCGGTGTAACCGCAGGTTTCACACGTAAAGATTCGTTGCGTTAACGGCAGGGCTGTCTTGTTTATCGACTGGCAGGAACTGCACGCCATTGTTGTGTACGCGGGCGGCACGATCACCACGGTTCGGTGCGCCCGTTTGGCGCAAGATATGAGTTCTCGTTTCGCTTGACCGACCGCGTTGTCGGCGGCTTTACGAGCCATCGTGGTGTGGAACAGGAACTTGGTGCGGAAACCTTCCACCCCAATTATTTGGTGGCTGGCAACAATTTTGCGTGCCCATTGCCGTGATGTGTGTTGGCGTTGCCGGGCGA
>JBDNFH010000117.1:0-3854 GCA_041689915.1 Candidatus Nanopelagicales bacterium
CGAAGTGTCTTGGCAGAGAGAAAGTTGAGTTAATCCGGCGTGACTATGACACTGAGCATAGCATCAGCATTTTGGGTTTTGGCTCGACTACATGCGGTAGAGACACGCCGGCGTGTTTGACTCGATGTAGGAGCCGTATGCGTTAGTAGCGCACGTACGGATCTGCGCGTGGGTACCGGGTAACCGGCATTCCTGCCGCGACCATTTACGCTCTTAGAGCGGTGTGTATATTCCTACCGCCTATTTCGACTTGCTGCTGTATTGATCCGGCGTGGATTCGTCCGGCGTGGATTCGTCCGGCGTGGATTCGTCCGGCGTGGATTCGTCCGGCGTGGATTCGTCCCGCACGGGAAACGAGACTCTGCTCAGAAAGACTCTCCCTTCAGAATTTGTGCCTGATACTCTTCACCCGTAATCACACCAAGCCGCATCGCCTCTGCCCTATCCGTCTCATTCAACACGTCCTGCATTGCATCAATGCGCTTCCACAGCGCAAACCTAACCGTGCCATCTTTTAGGGGTACATGAGGCGACGGTTCCACGGACTGCATCTTGTGCACATAGCGAGGACAATTCTGCCAGACACGCTCGACACTCACCTCAACAGCAAGCTCTGCGCCGGGATAGCTGGCTAAAACGGGACCTTCGCGGAGTAGTTTCGCTTCCCCCCGCACTCTTAACCTTTGGGGTGTTTCAAAGTCGATAAACAGTAATCCTACTTTTAGCGATGCTGCGATATTACCCATCGACATAAACATGCCATTGCCATCAAAGCTGGGAAACACCAGCGTCTGGTTATCGATACAACGAACAAACCCGATGGCACCCCCTTTGTATGACGACGAGGGAAATCCATCTTCATCAATGGTCGACAGAAAAAACATGTTCCGAGCATGTATGAAATCGCACTGCTCGTTGGTTAATGCCGGCATGACAACGGCCGTTTCCAGGCGATCTGCTAATGCTCGTGAGTCGAACTCATCCTGAAGCGCACGTTGCGCGGGTGTATAGAACGCTGACTCGGACATAACTATTTCCTCATACATGTTTGTTGACGAATTCAGTGGAAGCTTCGCTGCCTACTTCCATCCTTGAAGCCAGAGATCACCCTGCTTCAGGTCTCGCCAGTCAATGTCAAAAGTTCGCTTAGACATGACCGCTTCGAGTTCGCAGGCCACAACCCCACCCTCTTCATCAAACTCAACATTAACCACCATGAAGTGTTTTTCTTTATTCACGGGTGCCACTGCGGTCCATTTGCTGTTTAACAACTTTTTCGGATTGATTTGAGTAGCCATTAGCGGGGTTTGATCCGGACGGGGAGCGTCTTAAGACCCGAAACAAAAGTGGAATGTATCAATTTAGGCTCTCCGTTTAATTCAACGCTGGCGACTCGCTTGAACAATGCTTCATACAAATGCTTCATCTCCATCTTTGCCAGTATGTTTCCCAGGCAGTGGTGCGCGCCATGTCCAAAAGCCAGATGACGATTTGGACGGCGGTCAGCAATAAAACGATTTGGCTGATCAAACACTTCATCGTCGCGGTTACCCGATGGATAAAGCATCATTAGTGGATCACCCTCCCGGATCGATTTACCTCGAAGTGTGTAATCCTCGGTGGCGTATCGCATGAAGTGCTTCACCGGGCTGACCCATCGAATCGCTTCATCCACAGCCCGTGGAATCACGCCGGGATTATCCTGCACTTTCCTAAATTCATCGCCGTGCTCAATCAAAGCCAGCAATCCACCTGCGGTTGATGAACTCGTCGTGTCATGACCTGCGGTCGCGACAATGATGTAGTAAGACATGGCCTCTAGGTCACCAATGATCTCACCGTTGATAGTGGCATTGGCTATCACGCTGGCAACATCGTCACCCGGGTTCGCGCGACGATCAGCTGTCATCTGGGTGAAGTAGGCGAAAAATTCCATCAGCGTTTGAATGCGCTCTTCTTCCGTCTGGACCTCACGCTGAAGATCCGGATCATCCGCGCCGAACAATTCCTGAGTCAATTTGAGCATCATGGCTTCATCTTCCTCAGGCACACCGAGGATCATCATAATGACTCGCAGCGGATACCAGACGGCAACGTCGTTCACAAAGTCGATATCTTCTCCTAACGAAAGCATCCGATCTACGGCCGCCTCTGCCAGCGCCTGCACTTTGACTTCAACTTCTTTTAGGTTAGCGGGCATAAACCAGTCTTTAGTCAATGCACGGAACTGTTTGTGATCCGGCTCATCCATGTGGATCAGCGTTCGCAGGAGCTGGCCAGATTCATCGGCGGCGGCTTCGATCTCTTTATTCTGTAACACAGACTTACTGGTATTCAGGAACCGCTCGTTCTGACGCTCAATCTCAATAATGTCGGCATGCTTTGTGGCCACCCAGAAGGGCTTATGAGTATCCGACTCAATCCAGGGCACAGGATCATGCGCCCTCATATGACCCGTCAGGGCCTGGAAATATTGGTCATCGGCAACGGTAGCGGGTTTGACCAGATCAGCGTAATTCATAGCATTCTCTTTCAAAAAGATAGTCTGGCGGCGAATTCGTTATTTAGCAACGAAGGCTCCTCTTCTGCAACCCGCAATTCGCGACAAAACAGTGACACGTTGCGGGTTGATGGCCCATCAGCGTAATCTGATGAATAAGGAAGCCAGAACCACTGCAGACAGCACTTTAGGCAGCGCTTTAGGCAAGACTTTAGGCAAGACTTTAGGCAACATGTTAAGCGAAAAAGTGCTCGGGAAAAAAGTGCTCGGCAAATGAATATTGCCTACACATACAATGATCAAACGAGACCTACGCCATGAAAATTGACCTCCTAAGCCCCAAAACTTTCAAAGGTGGCCATCCACATGAACAATATGATTGGCTGCGCGAAAACTCACCCGTGCACGGGCACGAAGAACCTGAAGGCCCGGGCTTCTGGGCCGTTACGCGCTATCAGGATGTCTTTGATATTGGTCGAAACGCTGCGGTTTACTCTTCCGAGCCGACCATCATGATCCAGGACCCCGATGAGAATATGCCAACCAACAGCGATCAGGCCAAAATGCAACGTCTCCTGGACTTCTTCCGTGATCTCGGGGAGCAGTACTGGGGTTGGCAGGTGCTGTTATTTGTGCAGAATGTAGTTGCTCTGGGCCTGTTGTCTGTCTCTTTGCAAATCTGCTCTCACCAACTTTGTTTGTTCGAGCCCTTTTTTGGTGCGCGCTATAGTGCACATACAGGCACCAGGTGACGCTAGTGCCGCTCTTGCGCGGACACGTCGTTAAATTTCTTGTTTCTGACATTTTGCAAGCGCTCTGTCAGCCTACTCTTGACGTGACACACTCGCTGGGCAGATGGAGAGTGCCAAACGTGGACGCGGATTCAAGGGAGCGCTCAAGGAGAACTTTTTGCCGCTTCTCCCGCAGCTGCGCCAGCTTGCAGCGCAACCCAAACTTCCGTAAGTCCCTTTGTGGGACAGCATTCTGTCCCGGGACAGCTATCCCGCCCTCGCTGCCTGAGGGCGCCCGACGCTTTTGGCACCCTCACTGCCAAATGCCACTCGGGTTGGCCTGGGTCAGCGGATTTTGGTTGCAGGGTTTCTTTTTTTACCCCGAAAGTTTGGAAGTTCTTCCGAACTTGACGCAACTCAGTTGTTGGCTGTTTGTGCACGGGGTTGAACTGACAATGAATAGGGCAAACCAGATTCGGAACGTCAACGGCGGTCAAGTACCAGGCTACATGCTTCATGAACCGGGCTTTAGATGAATGCCCATCAGCCGCTGAAGATCGAGATCGCGACCGGCATCGAATGTCTTTGGAAACGGCGCCTTTCTGTGTGCGCATGGGCAAAAG
>JBDNFH010000118.1:0-2653 GCA_041689915.1 Candidatus Nanopelagicales bacterium
AAAAGGGGTCTCCATCTCAGTGCCGTAATATGGGGGCGTGGAAGTGGCAGGACGTGAGTATCCCGAGTCGTATGCTCAGTTGCGGGCATGGTTCGACCAAGACTGGAAATGCTTGGATTATCTCGACTGGCTTCGTTGGCGCGACGGATTCGTTTGCCCGTGGTGCAACTCTTGTCGCGGGTGGCGCGGTGCCGACCGCAGATGGCGCTGCGGCGGTTGTGACCGTCGGGTGTCGGCGACATCGGGCACGATCTTCCATTCGACGCGCACGCCGTTGACAGTGTGGTTCGCTGCTGCCTGGCATTTGACCAGCAGCAAGAATGGGATCTCCGCGACACAACTGCAGCGCGAGATGCAACTCGGCTCGTATCAGACCGCTTGGGCGATGCTGCACCGTTACCGGACCGTGATGGTGCGTCCGGGTCGTGACCGCCTGGTCGGCGACGTGGAAGTCGACGAGTCATACTTGGGCGGCCCTGAACCAGGAATCACCGGCCGCGGAGCGCTGGGCAAGGTGCTGTTCGCGGGTGCCGTCGAGAGCAACAACGGCCGGATGGGGCGCGTCCGTTTGGGGTTGCTGGCCAGTGCAAATGCCGTCGATCTGCGTCAGTTCCTGATTGACAACGTCGAACCGGGCTCACGAGTGATCACCGACGGCTGGAAGTCATACCCGCCGGCGACCCGAGACCTGTATCGGCACGACGCCACATCGGTGTCTGCTTCCGGTCTCCAAGCGCACGAGGTGTTGCCAGGGGTGCACCGCGTGTTCTCGCTGGTGAAGCGATGGCTGATGGGCACCATGCAAGGATCGGTCAGCTCAGAGCATTTACAGGCCTATCTCGACGAGTGGGTGTTCAGATTCAATCGTAGACAGTCGGCCAGCCGTGGGCTGCTGTTCTACCGGCTCCTGACCCAGGCGGTCGCCGGCGACGTCGTGACATATAAAGACCTCCGCAAAGCCGGCCGCACTCGCCCCGCACCACCGCCACCGACCTCTTCACGCCTATCGCCACCCAGTCTCGAACTCGGAGACGTCGGCACGCCATGGCGAAATCCTCACGATTAAGCTACGGCACTGAGATGGAGACCCCTTTTCCTGAAAATGATTTCAGCATCTACCGAAGTTCAACAAACGAAGTTGATTTTGCAATTCAGGTGAGTGCTGTAAATGCAGAAATCGCTACGGCAACAGCCGTTAAAGCAACCGGGACCGGCGAAAAAGTCGACTAGTCACAATCGGGTTTGCTGGCCACTTCCTTTGGTCAGCAACCCGATTTTCTTTTGTCTTCTCAGTCAATTCACTGTGAACAAATTGACTCTCAGCGTTCTCACAGGTCACTTACCGCAAAGTAATGCTTGAGTAGTTGCACCAGCAACTGCCACAAATGAAAGGTTCGACGATGATCAATATCTCGAAGAAAAAGAAGCTAATGGTTGCTGCGGCCGCTGGTACCGCAATTGCGTTAATGGGCGGCACCGCAATCGCAATGGCAGCAGACAATTCCGCTCCTGAAACTCCTTCAGTCAGTGCACCTGCGGATGCTACTGCAGTAGCTGATGAAAATGGTGTTGAAGGCGCAGATGACGGTATGGATCAAGGTCCAGACGCCAACGCAACTGAGGCAGGTCACCAGGATGCCAACGAAGCCGATGACGCTACCGAAGGTCCAGAGAACGCTGCAGACGATGCTAATGAAGCAGCAGAAGGACCTGAAGATGGTGTCAATGAAGGACCTGACACCGATGCAAATGAGCCGGGTCATCAAGATGCCGAAGGTGCAGATGACGCAACCGAGGCAGCCGCAACCAACGGTTAATTCTCGATCTGCGCAGTAGATCAATCAGCATGGACCTCGGGAAGCCGGGGTCCATGTTCTATTGGGAGGTTCCATTGGTAGGAAAGGTGAGATTCTTCTCAGGTTATTGTCAGGTAGAACCAAATAATTTCCGCTCCATGACAATAACTAATGCCCCCTCGCGCCCGAATATCTTCACCTCCAAGGTGATGAACAAGGTGCCCGAGGTAACTATCTTTTTCTGGATTATCAAGATTCTTTGCACGACCGTCGGGGAAAGTGTGGCCGACTTCGTCAACGTAAATCTCAACTGGGGACTCTCAGGGACGTCAGTTGGGACCGGGCTAATACTCGCGGTGGTCTTGACGGTTCAGATCTCATTGCGAAAGTACATCGCCGGCGTTTACTGGCTGACGGTGGTACTTGTAAGCGTTTTCGGGACGCTCGTGACCGACAACATGACCGACAATCTTGGAATTCCACTTCAAACCAGCACAATTGTATTTTCCTTTTTACTGGGCTTCGTATTCCTGACTTGGTACTTGAGTGAAAAAACACTCTCCATCCACTCGATCCACACCCGCAAGCGCGAAGCTTTTTACTGGCTCACAATTCTGGTGACGTTTGCACTTGGAACAGCGGTCGGTGACCTAATCTCTGAAGGTCTAGGAGTCGGTTACTTGTGGACGGGCATACTCTGTGCATCCCTGATCGCTCTGGTCACATTGGGTTGGAGGTTGGGACTCAATCCAATTCTTGCTTTCTGGATTGCCTACATTTTGACTCGACCACTGGGAGCCTCACTTGGCGACCTTCTTGCCAAGCCATCAGCTGATGGTGGATTAGGACTCGGAGTC
>JBDNFH010000119.1:0-19079 GCA_041689915.1 Candidatus Nanopelagicales bacterium
CTTGCGGGATCTAGGTTTTACCCCGGATCCAAGGAGCACCAGAGTAACAGGTGCGAACCGAGAGAATTCTGCTGCCCTAGATATTTCAGAAGTACCGGCTATCGAAGTCGTCCACACCGGATCTGTCCACCTCATGTCTGAGTTCTTGTCTCCTTCACTTGGCTCACCGGAAATCTCTGCGACAAGCGCAATAAAGAGCCTCGAGGAGGCAAGTGTGCACCTGATCGCGGTGAGATCACCGCTTGCGAGCGCGTCTCGAATGGCAGGATCTGCGTCACCATTGTCATGTGACTACTGAGTTTGAAAATCTCCAAGTATCGTGCCTTCTACAGGATCAATCTCGGCGCTGTTGGGACTCTCGTGCATGTAGGAACTGTACGCACGGCAGACTCAATCTGTGACTTCAACGTCGAGTATTCAAAAAGCAACGGGAACTGCGGCGCCGCCATGGATGGTGCTCACGGCTGTTGCGCTCGTCGCGGTGAACCTTCGCCCTGTTTTATCTAGCCTTCCCACCCTCGCTAGCGACATCGTGGAAACAACAGGCTGGAGCTCAGCAACGATTGGTGTTCTAACAACGATTCCTGTTCTGTGCATGGGGCTCTTTGCACTTACGGTTCCTGCCTTGGCCATGCGGTTCGGACGTAAGCATTTGGTAATACTTGCCCTCGTCGCACTGAGTATTGCTATCCTCCTGCGAGCCATAGAGGCTGTTCCCCAATTGCTCTTCGTGTCAGCATTTCTAGCCGGAGTCGGCATTGCTTTTGCTACTGGACTAATCCCTGGAATTGTTCGAGAGCAACTTCCGCACTCAATCGGGCGAGCCACCTCAACCTGGACCGCGGCAATGATGGGTGGGGCCGCCCTCGGCGGGGCGCTCACGGTCCCCCTTGCCATTTGGCTCGGTTCCTGGTCACTCGCACTCGCATTCTGGGCCCTACCAGCACTCATCGCCTTAGCATTTTGGGTTTACGCTGAGCAGCGCACAGAAACTCATGATCGCCCCACCGTGATCGTTCGAATCCGCGAATTGCCTTGGCGAAATAAGATTGCTTGGGCATTGGCACTGAACATGACGTGTAACTCAATTATTTATTACAGTTCACTCGCGTGGATTGCTCCTTCCTACGAAGCCCGCGGCTGGACCCAAGAGAATGCCGGTTGGCTCTTTGGCCTATTCACCGCGTCTCAGGTCGTGGCTGCCTTCGTACTTGCCGGAATGGCTGTTCGAATGCGACATCGTCGAGCGTTATTTGTTGTTGCCATTGGAACAACTTCTGTTTCGCTATTTGCCATTGCCTGGCTACCCGACTTTGCGCCATGGCTGATGCTTCTCATTTTCGGCTTCTTCCTGAGTGGCGGATTTGCTATGACCCTTGGGCTCCTCAGCGAATACAGCAAAAATGCTCCCAGTGCGGCTCGACTCACTGCAATGGTGTTCTTCATTACCTACACAATTGCCGCTGCCGGCCCATTAATCGCCGGTGCGCTTCTTGACTTTTTTGATTCGTGGTCACTAGTTTTCACAATCTTGGGAATCGCTGCCCTATTGCAATTATTGACCGTGGTGCCGCTACGTCGCGGTGTTCATGTGGACTAAAGCCTGCAAGCATGGATGTTGGTAACAAGGATTCCTTTGGCGCCCAAGGCAAAGAGCTCGTCCATGATTCGATGAACATCTGCGCTAAGAACCATTGAGCGAACTGCCGACCACTGTGGATCTTGCAATGACGACACTGTCGGCGATTCAATCCCAGGCGTGATCTGACATGCCAGAGCCAAACGGTCGTTAGGAATATCAAAATCGACCAACACGTAGGACCTTGCCACATTCACGCTATGCAGCCTGCGCTCAAAAGTATCCTGCGCTTGAGTTTTTTCAGCATTTTCTGGGCGAATCAAAATTGCTTCAGATTCCAAAATTGGATCGCCAATGACTTCAAGTCCGGCCGCGCGCAAAGTGGCCCCAGTAGCGACTACGTCCGCCACTGCGTCAGCGACACCCAATGCCACTGCATTTTCAACTGCTCCATCGAGGCGAACAATCTGCGCGTCGATCGAATAATTAGCTAACCAGGATCGCAAAAGTCCTTCGTAGGAAGTCGCAATTCTCTTGCCGTTGAGATCTACATGTGTGCTGATTGTTCCTTTTGGTACAGCAACTCGAAATGTTGACGGAGCAAATCCCAGCTGCATGATTTCTTGAGCAGGCGCACCGCTGTCAAGTAGCATGTCGCGACCTGTTATTCCAAGATCAATGGTTCCAGCGCCCACATATACCGCAACATCTTTTGGTCGAAGGAAGAAAAACTCAACGTCGTTGGCCAGATCAGTAACGACCAAAGCCCTTGGATTGGCAGAGGCAAGGTAACCCGCTTCGTTGAGAAGCGCAGCAGCCGGCTGCGCCAACTGTCCCTTATTCGGAAGTGCAACCCGCAACATGGCCGACCCTTTCAATTGGAGAAAATTTTATAGATTCTTGTAGATGTCTTCCATGGTCAATTCGTGTGTATGCATCAGCAATTGGATGTGATAAACCAACTGCGAAATTTCTAATGCCAGTGCTTCTTTGCCTTGGTATTCAGCTGCCATCCAGACTTCGGCAGCTTCTTCCACAATCTTTTTGCCAATTGCGTGGGTGCCTGTTTGAACAAGACGAACAGATCCTGATTCAGTGTCACCTGCAGCGATTTTTTGGGATAACTCGGTGTAAAGTTGCTCGAAGGATTTTTCTGGTGGTGTCTGCGTCACGCTTACAGCCTAGCGAAACCCAGTTGGTGTTACGTTTCCCGCTAGTCCGAAGGAATCTCGCGATAGCAGCACCATTGACAGCGCAGCTTCGACAGCTTCAGCGCCCTTATCCTCATGCGAATCGGCCAAACCGGCACGATCGAGGGCCTGTTCTTCGCTGTCAACGGTCAGCAGACCAAACCCAATAGGCATCTGGGTATCCAGGCCAACTCGAGTCAGACCCTGCGTTGCGGCACCACAGACATAATCGAAATGCGGGGTGCCACCCTTGATCACGACACCAAGCGCGACCAAAACATCAAATCTCTCACTGCGGGCTGCCAATTGAGCACCCATTGGCAACTCGAATGCTCCGGGAACACGAATCAGTTCATGGGATGCACCCGCTCGATCACACGCATGTATCGCACCTGCGATCAGCCCGTTCATGACAATCTCGTGCCACTGGGCCGCGATAATTCCAACCCGAAGGTCACGTGCACTCACGTGCAGCTTTGGGGCATTTCCACCACTCATGGGTTCTCCTTTAAAGGGGTAAAGGCGAGAATTCGTTCAACG
The DNA here is from genome assembly GCA_041689915.1 of Candidatus Nanopelagicales bacterium. GTDB lineage: Bacteria > Actinomycetota > Actinomycetes > S36-B12 > S36-B12 > UBA4592. Next base: position 3,310 of record JBDNFH010000119.1, read on the forward strand.
TATTTGGCAAGTGCGTCAACCTCCAGATTGACTTCACTTCCAACCTCTATTTTTCCCAAGGTGGTATCTTTCAATGTCGTTGGAATGAGTGAGACGCTAAACCATGGTTTCGTTGCACTGGGCTCACTCACTTTGACAACGGTAAGTGAAACTCCACTCACCGTGATCGAGCCTTTTTCAACGACGTAGCGGGCAATGTTCTGCGGCAAATCAAATGTGATGAGTGTCCAGTCTTGGCTGGGCTCAATGGATCGCACCGTTGCTACTGCATCAACGTGGCCCTGAACAATGTGGCCACCAAGACGCCCCGAGAGCGGCATTGCTCGCTCAATATTTACCTGATCGCCGACATTCAATTTTCCCAAGGCACTGCGCTTGAGTGTCTCGTCCATCAGATCTGCCGAAAAGCTGTCCTGATCAAATTGTGTCACCGTCAAGCACACTCCATTGACTGCAATTGACGCACCAATTTCTGCATCGGATAACACCGTCGGTGCCGCAAAAGTCATGCGAGAGGAATCTGAACCTGGGCAAATGGCAAGTACAGAACCAGTTGTTTCAACTATGCCCGTGAACATGGTAGAACCTTACTGCCTAGCGGAGTTCGCCAATTTGGATAAGGTCCGAGCCCGAAGTGAAGGTTGAAGTGATGTTTATTCGGTTCATTAATGGTGAATTTGTGACTAATGATCGGGGCCCTGCGCCAAGATAAATTGGAGCGGTAATGCTGATCACTTCATTAATGCAATCAGCTGCAATAAAAGCAGCTGCCAACGTGGGTCCTCCTTCCAACAACACATGATTGATACCCGAAGCAGCTAACGCGAGCAGTGCTGTTTTGGGATCGTGGGTTGCCAGGTGCAGAAACTCCGCCGGAGCAATATTGCGTATTCCCATTACCACTTTTAATGGCTGAGATTCTTTCAAGGAACCATCAGTTTCTCGCGCGCTCAGGCTTGGCTGGTCAATCAAAAATGTCTGCGTTCCGACTACGATTGCCCCGACCCGGGACCGTAACTCGTGGACGAAACGCTGTGACTGCACTCCGCTAATTGGTGTGCGCTCCCCCAGTTTTTCCGCAACGCGCCCGTCAAGACTTTGTGCGAACTTCCAGGTGACAAATGGAACACCAGTTCTCATGCGGTAGTTCCACTCTCTGTTTACCGCAACGGAACGCGCACTTTCAATTTCGCGGACGACTTCGAGTCCAGCGGCTTTCAGAACTTTGGCTCCACCGCCAGCCTCAACCGTCGGGTCAGGTTGGGCGTAAACGACTCGACGAATTCCGGCTTCAATAATGGCTTGAGTACAGGGTGGGGTACGGCCAAAATGTGAGCAAGGTTCCAATGAGACATAGAGATCTGCATTCGCAGCCTTCTCACCAGCCGCTGCAAGGGCTTCTACTTCAGCATGGGCGGTGCCTGCACCGTGGTGGTAGCCGGTTCCAACCACAATTCCGTTGTGTACGCACACTGCTCCAACCCGCGGGTTGGACGAATACGGTCCTTGCTCGGCGAGTTCAATGGACTGCAATATAAATTGCACATCAATGCTCACCTACTGCCCCACCAATGCCTTGAGATCGCGTACTACTTGGGCTGGGTCAGGACTGGAATAAACGCACGACCCAGCGACGAAAACATTCGCTCCAGCTTCCTTGCACTCCATGATGGTGCTGTGGGATACCCCGCCATCAACCTCGATCCACATTTCTGCGCCACCTAACTCACGCGCCCGAGCCACCTTCGGCATCATGTCGCGCATAAAGTCCTGACCACCGAAGCCAGGTTCCACAGTCATGATCAAAATCATGTCAAGGTGTTCGAGTAGTCCGTCAAGGGAATCAAGGTCGGTTCCCGGTTTAAGCGCAGCAGCGACCCTGGCACCGGTAGATGTGATGTTCTTGCACAAAGCGAGCGGATCCTTTGCCGCCTCAATGTGAAAAGTGACCGAGTACGCACCGGCCTCTCCATAAGCCGGTGCCCAACGATCTGGATCATTGATCATGAGATGTGCATCCACTCGTAATGACGTTTGCGTGATTACGCTGACAACGACCGGTAGCCCAAAAGTCAAGTTCGGCACAAAGTGGTTGTCCATCACATCAAGGTGGATGAAGTCAGCGACTCCTTCCACCTTGGAGATTTCCTCACTCAACCGGCCAAGATTGCTATTAAGCACACTCGGTGAAATCAGCATGCACTCAGACTATCTGTCGGGTTCTAGACTCGACGCAAAAGCGCGAAGAACATGGCGTCGGTCCCGTGCACATGTGGCCAGAGTTGCACACACGGACCTTTACCCAGATCACTCACACCAGGAAATAGACCTCGAGCATCCTCGAGTTGAACATTGGTTCGCGCTTGGAGCACACTTTCAACAACAGACCAGGTTTCCTCAAGATATGGCGAACACGTTACATAAGCGACTATCCCACCCACGCGAGTTGAGTCAATTGCAGCAAGCAACAACTCTTCCTGCAGACCCGTAAGAGCCAACGTCTCTTTTTTAGTTTTACGCCAGCGCGCCTCTGGTCTGCGACGCAGTGCACCTAAGCCGGAGCATGGAGCGTCAAGCAATACCCGATCAAAAAATCGATTGCCCCACGGGCGCTCCCGAGCGTCACCTGTAAGTAACTGCGCAGAAGGTCCAACAATTTTACTCATGAGATCCACTCGATGTTTGTGTAGATCAACTGCAATGAACTCAACTCCGGAAGGAACAGCGTCAGAAATCAGTGCCGCCTTACCACCGGGTCCGGCACACATGTCAAGCCATGCACTCTCCGGGCCGGTTGGCTCCGCAAGTAGAAATGCCTGCGCAACCAGCTGACTGCCCTCGTCTTGCACGATTGCGCTCCCGTCGCGAACTTGATCAAGTTCCAGTGGGATTACGTCGGTGAGAATTCGAGCCTGCTTGCTCCAGCGACCCGGGATCGTTCCTTTAATCTTTTGATCACCTTCCCGAACCGCAATGACGGGATCCGCCGCAGTGTTATTTGCCTGCAAGAGTGTCTCTAGGTCACCAACAGCGAGTCCATTTCGCACGAGTGATTCCTCAAAGGCTTGCACAATCCAGTCCTGATGCGAATATCGATTTACCAGGCTCAACGACTCAATATCAAACTCTGATTTAGTGACGCAACGCAGAACTGCATTAACAAATCCAACGCGAGCTTTTATATGCCCAACGTCCTTGCCTTTGACCGTTACCCGCGCTAAAGATGCGCACGTATCCACCGCTGCATGATCGGGTACTCGCATTGCGTAGATCTGGTGGATACCCAAACGCAAAATGTCAATGATTTCCGGTTCGACGGCAACTAAGGCGCGGGATGAGCATTTCTGCGCCATCGCGTCGTAGAGAGATTGATTGCGTAGTACGCCGTAAGCCAGTTCCACGGTAAAAGCGGCATCACGGCCATTTAGTTTATATTTGCGCAGCACTTGAGGCAGCGCAAGATTCGCGTAGGCGCCCTCATCTCGCACCAAACGCAACAACTCGAGTGCTGCCATACGGGGTTGATCACTGTTGGAGTAATCCTTTGACTCTGCTTCCATTAGGAAAATTTCACCGCTTCCGTGCGCAATCCGCGCAGCCAGTCTGTTGCATTCATGTATTTCCTCCCAGCAGGTTTAATGTGCGTAAGTTCAAGCGCGTAGGTTGCGCTGCCAACCAGGACCTGCTTGTCAATCAATGAAATTACTCCAGGATCCAGTTGAACATCACGATTAATGGTCACCGGAGCGATTGCAATTGAACCCTCATTCTCGCCGAGATCAATGGTCGTCCACGCCCCAGGCGTGGGTGTCATGGCTCGGATGCGGCGATCAATTTCGATTGCCGGTAGCAGCCAATCAATGCGAGAATCTGACTTACTGATCTTGGGCGCGAATGTGGCCAGCTCATGCTGCTGTGCAACCGGCGTGATCATTCCTGCTTCTAATGCGTCAAGTGTTTGTCTGAGCAGGTTGGAGCCGGTGCCCCCTAGCCGGTCAAGGAGCACACCGCTGGTGTCTTTGGGATCAATCGTTTGCGTTACATGGCCAAGAATTGGACCGCTATCCATACCTTGATCGATTCGGAACGTCGTTGCGCCAGTAATTGAGTCTCCGTGCCAGATACTGTGTTGAACTGGAGCCGCTCCACGCCATTGAGGTAAAAGTGAGAAATGTAAATTGATCCAGCCAAGAGCAGGTATACCGAGCATGCCTTCAGGGATCAACTGACCGTAGGCCACTACCGGAATCGCATCAGGTTGCAACGCTCGCAGCACCGAATCAATTTCACGAACTGACGCGGGGTGCAAGATCTCAATTCCGAGACTCTGCGCAAACTCATGCACTGGGCTGCGTTGCAATTCACGTCTCCTGCCGGACTTTGCCGGTGGTTGAGTAATGACAGCCATCACTTCATGCTCTGATGCAATCAAGGTTTCCAACGAAGGTAGCGCAACTTCCGGTGTTCCGGCGAAAACTAATTTCAATTTACATCCACTTTTGTGAAATCGAGTGAGGGCTTGTCTTGACAACCAGGTCGTCACCGAACCAAACGCTGGCTCTAATTTCCTTCATGGCCTCTTTGCGCTCCTCGGGCCCAAGTCTGTCAATAAAAATAATTCCATCGAGGTGATCAGTTTCATGTTGGACACACCGAGCCATGAGATCAGAGCCCACCAGCTCGATTGGTTCCCCATACATGTTAAAGCCCTTTGCAACCACACTTCGTGAGCGTGGCGTATCAAATGAGAGGCCTGGCAACGACAAACAACCCTCCTCGCCCAACTCTATGTCTTCAGAGAGTTTCAGAGTTGGGTTGACAACGTGACCAAGTTCGTCATCTACCCAATAGGTAAATACGCGCAGGGAGACACCCAACTGAGGTGCAGCAAGACCGACTCCCGGTGCGTCTTCCATGGTGTCGGTGAGGTCCGCTACCAATTTGTGCAATTCCTTGTCAAAGTCGACAACCTCGGCGGCGGGGGTCCGCAAAACGGGGTCGCCGAAAATTCTGATCGGTTGAATTGCCATGTGGTAAGTCTAGGACATAGTGCCGGCGGTCAGAAATCACGCGGATCCATGTGGATTCTCACAAATGAATTCTTCGGATCAGCCGATCGAGTTCGCATAATCTGGTTCAAGACTTGTGACAGCGCATTGCCATCTGCTCGGCGCACCATGAGAAAGACTTTCGAAGCTTCCCCATCAATGGGTCCCAAGAGTCGAACTTGAACACTCTCTTGGGCCCTTGTGGCAACCGACAACACTGCATCACGGTCACCCATGAGCAAAGCCACTCGAACTGCAGGGGGCAAGTGAGCCTGTGCGCGATCGAGGCACTCACGTCCGGCAAACCATGGGCTGTCCCAGCGAGCCACAGCTTGACTCTCTCTGTGTCCGGGGTTACCTGTCAACACAATCGGCGCACCCACTTTTGCTCTAACCGCCGCCGCAAATGCTCGTCGCACCAATGACTCACTTGCGCTTAATGAAATGGATTGTGCATTCATATCTAAAATTACAACCGCGGCAAATCCATTTTCCGCGAATGGCTCGGCACCCTGTGTTGCAACTACAATTCGGGCTCGTGAATCGACGTTGATAACGACATGCTCTTGCTGTGACCACAGCACGGGTGTACCAGCAAACGCTCGTCCCAGTTCCTCGGCCGTGCGCTCCGCTCCAATGGCAAGGGCCTTAATTTGCGTTCCTCCACAGGCACAACGCCAGCCACCTGATCCGCAACGACCACATGTCAGTGGCTCGCCAGGCAGATTCCCATTCGCATGTTGGATCGCGCCGCCGCACGCGCAGATAGCTCGCTCACCGCATTGCACGCAGAGAAGGGCGGGGATATATCCACGTCGACCAACCGATACCAAAACGGGTCCCCCAGGCAGTGAATCTTTTATCGCCTGCCAAGCCAATTGAGGTATCCGGGATTGATGTGGATCACGTTCAATGGCCGTGTCAGTAAGTGTTCGCACCTGTGAGCGCAGTGATTCGATAGCGAACTTGTTACGGTGATGCTCTCGCACCATCCCGACTCGAACCATGACTGCGTAACGACAGAGCGCGAATACCCACCAACGATTAGTGAGCAGTTGGATCTGTGGCTGCGTAAGGCAGCGACTTCACGCGCATCCCAATAAGGAGCATGCGCATCGCAGTATGCGTCATTGAAGTCATCCCACATGATGATCGCCTTGAGGTTTTCAACTGGAGCAAATACTGCCGACCGGGTCCCCACAACAATTCTTCCGCGACCTAAATGCACCTCCAAGAAATTTCGATATCTCTCACCTTGCCCCAGATGGGTTGAAATAATTTCCGCCTCGGGGATCACCGAGACTAGCCGTTCAATTGATGGCGCATCGGGTACAAGCATTATGACCCCGGCACCCGGATCGGCTACTTGCAGTGAATGAACGAGTTCTGCAATCTCCGCCCACCACAAGGACGCAGGCGCACTTGCCCAGAGCACACGAACGGGCTTACCGGATTTTAACTTTTCTAATAGGGCTGGCCCTTCGGAGTAGGGCGCCCACGCATTTACATGACGCGCAGGTACATGATGCGCAGGCGTTCCTGCATTACTTGTGACTTCGCGGTTCTTCCCCGCCTTGGCCTTGTTGGGAACAGCAGCCCTGACAACATCCCAGAACATGCCGACGTATCTATCAGTGACCGCGTGCACCAATTCAAGTGTTTCCGGGGTTAGTGCAGGTCCCACGGCTCGCTCAATTGGAGCTAGCTTTGCAAACTCGGACGCAGCCATCCGGTCAACAACTATGGCGTCGACTAATTTGCCGGCGAAGCGCACCCGGACCCGGTCTCCAACCTGACACTGCGCATCAATACTTGCTGGAACTAAGTAATCAAAGTCACGATCAAGGTGTGAAACGGGAACATTGACTCGAACGCGAGCAATCGGATTTACTTCCGCAGATTCAACGATCTTCTTGTTTACCGACTTTACCCTTGTGCGCGCACTAGCAGGATCAGCCAACAAAAAGAGCTGATCACCCTGTTCCATGTGCGTCTAGTTGATCGCCTGAGGATATGCGAAACTAGTTCGCTACCGCAGCCTTGAGTGCATCAACACGGTCGACTCGCTCCCAGTTGAAAAGTCCACCTTCGGCGGGTCGACCAAAGTGACCGTATGCAGCCGTTAAACGATAAATTGGACGCAAGAGTTCTAGGTCACGAATTATCGCAGCTGGACGAAGGTCAAAGACGCTCAAGACCGCTTGTTGAATTTGTTCGTCGGGCACAACGCCCGTGCCGAAAGTTTCAACAAAAACTCCTACCGGGTGCGCTCTACCAATTGCGTAAGCTACCTGTACCTCGCAGCGGGTTGCCAGGCCGGCAGAAACCACGTTCTTGGCAACCCAACGCGTGGCGTAGGTGGCTGAGCGATCAACCTTTGACGGATCCTTGCCGGAAAATGCGCCACCACCATGTCGCGCCATGCCGCCGTAGGTATCAACGATAATTTTGCGGCCAGTAAGCCCTGCGTCACCCATCGGGCCACCGATAACAAAATTGCCGGTAGGGTTCACGAGAAGTCGAACATTGGATGAGTCCAAGTCCACATTTGCCAGGATTGGATCAACAACAAATTTCCTTACTTCTGGTGAAAGTTTGCCATCAAGATCAATACCTTCGGCGTGCTGACTACTCACCACAATTGTTTCAATGTGCAGAGGCCGATCATTTTCGTCGTATGCGATCGTGACCTGAGTCTTACCGTCCGGCCGCAGGTAGCCCATTTCGCCTGACTTTCGAACGGCAGAGAGTTGCTGGGCCAGTTTGTGTGCCAAGGAGATGGGAAGTGGCATGAGTTCAGGAGTATCGGTGCACGCGTAACCGAACATCAGGCCTTGGTCACCAGCTCCTTGCCGGTCCAGTGGATCAACGCTGCCACCCTCACGCTCTTCGATTGCGTCGTTGACGCCCTGGGAAATATCTCGTGACTGATGACCGATGGACACTGAAACGCCACATGAGCCACCGTCAAAACCTTTTTCGGAACTGTCGTATCCGATCTCGATCACGGTGTCGCGAACAAGTCCTATGACGTCGGCGAAGCCTTCGGTTGTGACTTCACCCGCAACGTGCACCTGTCCGGTCGTGAGCATGGTCTCCACGGCCACCCGACTCGCAGGGTCCTGTCGCAGTAGATCGTCGAGGATAGCGTCACTGATCTGATCAGCCATCTTGTCTGGGTGACCTTCGGTGACCGACTCCGAAGTAAATAGACGATGCGCCATGTGACCCCCCTTTTCGCTTTTTAATAAATGTATTCGAGCATTTTTAAGTGATTAATTGTCATTCAATCGGGCACTGAAGTCTACCTGCTCCAGTAGTTGAGCAAGCCGATGAACCACGGCGTGGGCTACATTTAGTTTTGACCCACGTATTGGTCCAGTTGTGTTTTGGGCCTCCACTAACAATACTTCGGTGTTATCTGATCCAAATGTTTCGCCGCTACTGACGTTATTGACAACAATTGCATCAGCGCCTTTAGCAAAAAGTTTTCCCGATGCAAGTCTGACCAATTCCTCATGGTTTCCTGTGGTTTCGGCCGCAAATCCCAGAATAATTGGTGTTGATTCCGTACCTCTTTGCGCGCACATGTCGGCCAAAATGTCGGTGGTCTGCTCAAGTTCAAGACTTTGAACGCCATGTGCTTTTTTAATCTTCACCGCTGATTGCACTGCCGGCCGAAAGTCAGCAACCGCTGCAGCCATGATTACACAATCAGGCTGCTCACCCATCAGGCCAATAAGTGATTTGTGCATCTGTTCCCCACTTAATGCCTGCACCACGTGAACACCTGCGGGTGGATCAATATCCATGTGCCCGGCCACGAGAGTTACTCGAGCACCCGCCGCTAGTGCAGCCCTAGCCAGTGCAACACCCTGCTTGCCACTACTTCGATTTCCAATGAACCGGACGGGATCCCAGTCTTCTTGGGTCCCTCCAGCACTAATCACAATATGTCGACCCAGGAGAACGCCAGTATTTGCATTAAATTGCGCCTCTAGGGCATCGAAAATCTGTTGCGGAGCGGGAAGTCTGCCGCTTCCACTGTCGTTACCTGTCAATGGTCCGGAATCTGGATCAAGAACTATGTAACCGCGATTACGCAGGCACGCCACATTGGCTCTGGTAGCCGGGTGTTCCCACATTTGTGTGTGCATTGCCGGGGCGAGAACCACTGGCGCGGTCGCAGTGAGGAGAATATTTGACAGCAGGTCACTTGCGATTCCATGGGTTGCCCGAGCCATGAAATCAGCGGTTGCGGGTGCAATCACAATGAGGTCAGCGGCGGTTCCTTCGGCTACATGGGTTACGTTTCCGCCGCCATTCCACAAACTGGTGTTGACCGGCTTGCCCGAAAGAGCCTCAAAGGTCGGCACACCAACGAAACGCAGAGCATTCGCAGTCGGGACAACATTAACCTCATGCCCTGCTTGTGTGAGCAAGCGCAAGAGTTCAACCGATTTGTATGCAGCGATTCCACCGCACACGCCCAGGATTACCCGAGGCAAGTTAGTCCTTCTCAACCTCAACGCTTGCAGCGGTGAGGCCGTTGTCGGTGCCACCTGATGCAATCTGTGATTCAGGGAATGTACGCGCTGAGGTCAAAAGTCCCGCGTCAATTTCGCGTAGTGAAATAGAAAGTGGCTTCTCTTGTGCGTGGGTCTCAACGAGTGGTCCAATGTATTCAAGGAGTCCTTCACCCAGTTGGGCGTAGTACGCATTGATCTGTCGAGCACGCTTAGCGGCATAACTGACCAAGGAGTACTTCGAATCCGTCTTGGTCAAAAGGTCGTCGATGGAGGGATGGGTAATGCCTTCAGGGCGTGCGTTCATGAATCCTCATTTCGGGGGTCAAAGCACAACTCTAGCAAGGCGGCCGCCGTGAGGCTTACATCGGAGTTCACCAGAACGTGATCGAACTCTGAGATTGCCGCCAGCTCTTCGTGGGCAATCTCTAAACGGGCTGCCAAGGCCACCTCGTCTTCGGTCCCCCTCCCTCGCAACCGGGCATCCAATTCGGCAATACTCGGTGGTGCGATGAACACCAACGTTGCATCCGATGCCCGCTCCCGAACCTGTCGGGCGCCCTGAACTTCAATCTCCAAAATCACCGGCACGCCGGCTTCGCGGGTCGACTGGACCGGCTCACTGGGTGTTCCGTATTTATTGCCAGCGTATTGAGCCCACTCGAGCATGTGCCCGGATTCAACCATCTGGGTAAATTGCGAGCTTGAGACGAAAGAGTAAGAAGTCCCGTCAACTTCCCCAGCTCGAGGTGACCGAGTTGTGGCCGAGACGGAGAGCCACAACTGCGGGTTCAATTCAAGTGCTCGGGCAACCACGGTGCTTTTGCCAACTCCAGAAGGGCCCGAAACAACGATCAACGGCGCTAATCGTTTGCGACCAGGTGCTGCGTTGTTCACGCCGAGTCAATTTCGCGAGCAATTGCGAGCACCGCAGCATTGATATTCGGACTTCCCGTAATCGGGCGACCAATCACTAGCAGATCGGCGCCAGCGGCGAGTGCTTCAACGGGGGTCATTACTCGCTTTTGGTCATTGAGCGCCGCGCCCACAGGACGCACCCCTGGAGTAATAAGCACTATTGCGCTGCCAACCTCCGCGCGGACACGAGCAACTTCATGTGGTGAGCACACAATCGCTCTAGCTCCGGCTGTAACAGCCGAAACGGCTTGGCGCAAGACAGTGTCCCGTGCCGGAGTGCAGATCCCAACTTCTGCCAGTGTCCGGTCATCAAGACTTGTCAACACCGTGACCGCTGTTATCAACGTTTCGGGTAGTGCCTCGCACACGGCTCGAACCATTTCAGGCCCACCGGATGCGTGCACGGTGAGGTACTTCGGGGAGTAGCGGGCCAGTGCCGCGGCCGCTCCCGCCACAGTATTGGGAATGTCATGTAATTTCACGTCAAGAAATAGGTCACAACCACTGTCACGCACTACGTCGATTGCATCTGCGCCATTGCGATAAAAAGTCTCTAATCCAATTTTGAGTGTGGAGACAACCTCGCATGTTTGCGCCGCCCATGCGCGTAAGACTGCGATCTCCTGTGAATCAAGTGCCAGGGCGATTGGTGCAGTTCCCATTTCGAGCCTTCTTTCATGAACCAACTATTCGGAAATGAAATCCCAGCCGTCATCGGTTTGATCTGAAACTTGCGTTGGTAAATCTGTCTGCATGATTTGATTGACTTCCCGGTGGGCGTAGGAGACTGCCTGCGAAAGGTTGGCAAAACCGCGACTGCGCAATTCCTGCTCCAATTCACCTTGAATACGCATTGGTGCTGCCGGGTCATTGAAGATCGAGGTTCCAACGGAGACCGCATTTGCACCCGCAAGAATCATCTCGAGTGCGTCGTGTCCAGTGCGCACCCCGCCCATTCCAATAATGGGCAATTCAGGCAGTGCGCTACGGATTTGCCAAATGCATCGGACCGCAATCGGTCTGATTGCAGGACCAGAAAGTCCACCGGTGACTCCAGCTAACGCAGGTCGCATGGTTTTTGTATTAATGACCATGCCCAGCAAAGTGTTGATTACTGAAACTCCGGTTGCCCCTGCTTGCGCAACAGAGGATGCGATCTCAACGATGTCGGTTACATCAGGTGACAACTTCGCGAATATCGGAATCTTGTTGTCACTGTTTCGCCGAACGGTTTGAATTACGTGCGCTGCTGAATCAGCGTGAGCGGCGAAAACTTGACCGCGATCTTCAACGTTAGGGCAGGAAATATTCACTTCAATTGCGTCAAACCCACCCGCGACGCGAAGTTTTGCAGCAACTTTGCCAAATTCGTCGGGGGTCCCGCCAGCAATAGAAACGATTGTACGAGCCCCACGTTGCTGCAACCAAGCAAGATCATTCTCGATGAAATTTTCAACACCGGGACCCTGCAACCCAATTGAATTGAGCATGCCACTTGGGGTTTCAGCCATGCGAGGCGTTGCCCGGCCCGAGCGCGGTGCCAACATGATGCTCTTGGTGACAATGCCGCCGATTGCAGTAATGTCGAAGTAGTCGTCGAGTTCACGCCCCGCTGCAGCGCAACCTGACGCTGTCAAAATTGGCGAACTCAATTCAAGTGAACCCACGCTGGCTCGCAAATTGAATGCGGATTCACGAGTACCACCCGAAGCATTGCCTGTTAAAATCACGGCCCCCGTCATGGTCGCAAAGCCTCTTTACCCCACGTGCCTTCGGGGATGGTGCCAATTTCGGACCACCGAACACGATCACCTCTAAAAACTGGACCGTCAATACAAGAACGCAACATGCGAGTGACACCGTCTTCACCAACTACAGGAAGCACGCACGTCATGCAGACGCCTATCCCGCACGCCATGGACTCTTCCACTGAACACTGGCTAAATACTTTGCGCGCCGTGGACGCAGCAGCAACACTCGCCAACATTGGCATAGGCCCACACGCGTAAACTACATCAGCTTTGGATGAGTGCAAGGTCTTGACCAAAGCGTCCGTCACCCGTCCTTGAATTCCGGCTGTGCCATCTTCGGTAGTCAAAGTTAACGAAGTCGATACTCTCTTTAAATCAAGGCTTCCATAGAGTTTCTCCTCTGTCGAGGCCCCAATAATTGTGTCAACCCGGCAGCCTCGATCACGCAAACTTTCCGCCAACATGATTAATGGCGCCGAACCGTAACCACCGCCAACGAGAACACATGTCACTGGTTTCGTTGGTAACGTAAATGGTTTTCCCAACGGACCCACCAAATTTAAGGGGTCATGGCGTCGCAACCGAGTCAACCAATTCGTACCCTCGCCAACAGGAGAAACGACAAAATCCAATGTGCCACCGTACATCCCGCGGGATTGCACACGCTGAATTGCAAAGGCCCTGCGAAGAATCATGGAACTCTCCTCGCCGCCCATCCCGACAGTAATGAATTGGCCAGGTTCGGTCCGTTCCGCGATTCCCGGTGCGGTCACTGACATGACAAAATATTTACCAGTTCGCTGGACATCAAGCACTTCACCCATTACCTGGATTGCCCCGGACTTCATAGGCGCCACGCTACACGCCGTCCCAATTCAATCCTTGTGCATGCTCTTGGATCGACTTCACCGCAGGCTGGTCATGTATTAGTGAATCGATTCCCTGGACAGCAGCCGCCAGACCTTGCACTGTTGTAATACATGGAACGCCGCGCAAGACCGCTGCGGTCCGAATTTCATACCCGTCTTTTCTAGGACCAACACCATAGGGAGTATTAATAATCAGATCTATTTCACCGTTGTTGATCGCATCAACCGTTGTGGGTTCCCCATTAGGCCCGGTGCCTTCGAATTGTTTTCTGATGACCCGCACGGGAACACCATTGCGTTGCAAAATATCCGCCGTCCCTTCCGTTGCCACGATGTCAAAACCGAGGTCAGAAAGTCGCTTGACGGGGAATATTGCCGCCCGCTTATCTCGATTGGCCAGAGAAACGAAAGCAGTTCCTTTTGTTGGCAATCCCCCAGAAAAAGCTGCAACTTGGGACTTTGCGAATGCAACACCAAATGACGAATCAATCCCCATAACCTCCCCGGTTGATTTCATTTCTGGACCTAGGACCGTGTCTACCCCATGGAAGCGACCGAATGGCAACACGGCTTCCTTCACCGAGACCGGGCTACCGGCCGGCAATTGACCGCCATCACCGGTTTTGGGAAGTACCCCACTTGCCCGAAGGGATGCAATGCTCTCACCGGCCATGATTCGAGCAGCCGCCTTAGCAATGGGCACTCCAGTGGCCTTTGAAACGAATGGAACGGTTCGGGATGCACGCGGATTGGCTTCTAGAATGTAGAGAACGTCTGACACCAACGCAAATTGAATGTTGATTAGCCCCCGGACACCCACCCCGGCGGCAATAGCGTGCGTGGACTTGCGGATACGATCGATTTCGTCCCGTCCTAATGTGATGGGTGGAAGAGCACAAGCTGAGTCACCCGAGTGGATCCCTGCCTCTTCGATGTGCTCCATTACTCCCGCGAGATACAGATCGGTTCCATCAAAGACAGCATCAACGTCAATTTCAACCGCGTCGTCGAGGAAACGGTCAACCAAAACTGGGTGTTCTGGATTGATTTGGGTGGCCCGCTCTAAATAATCTTTGAGCATCGCCTCTTCGTAGACGATCTCCATGCCTCGACCACCGAGTACGTAACTGGGGCGAACCAGCACCGGGTAGCCGATTCGATTGGCGATTTCCCTCGCTTGCCCAAATGAGCGAGCAATCCCGTGGGCAGGTGCGGGAAGGTTCGCGGCAGCCAGAACTTGGGAGAACATCTCTCGGTCCTCAGCCAAATGAATTGCTGCGGGCTGGGTACCGATAATGGGAACGCCGGCATCAGCCAGAGGTTGAGCCAGTCCAAGTGGTGTTTGACCACCCAATTGCACAATCACACCGACTAGTTCCCCGGCTGCACTTTCGGCATCAATGACTGCCATAACGTCTTCGAATGTCAGCGGTTCAAAATAGAGGCGGTCGGAAGTGTCGTAATCTGTTGACACAGTTTCAGGATTGCAGTTAATCATTATTGTTTCAAAACCGGCTTCACTTAATGTCATCGCCGCATGCACGCACGAGTAATCGAACTCGATTCCTTGGCCAATTCGGTTGGGACCAGAGCCCAAGATGATGATCTTGCGGCGATCGGACGGGACCACTTCAGTTTCACAATCAAATGATGAGTAGTGGTAAGGGGTCTTCGCGGCAAACTCGGCAGCACACGTATCAACCGTTTTGAAAACGGGAATGACTCCCAGCTGTTTACGCAACTCCCGAATTTGCATTTCCCCCACGCCGCGCAACGCGGCTATTTGCAGGTCACTGAAGCCAAGTGACTTCGCTTCAAAAAGAAGTGGAGCGCAAAGGTCACGACTCTCACGAACCTGGTCTGCCATTTCATTGATTCGCTCAATTTGATCTAGGAACCATGGATCAATATTGGTCGCGTAATGCACCTGTGCGTTTGTAGCCCCTAACCACAATGCCCGCTGGACGAGTGTTAAGCGCGAATCATGTGGGCGCTTCATGTCTTCAAGTAACTGCGGAATTTCACCAGCGTCTCGAGGTTGCTCCCACGTGAAAATTGCGGACTTTTGCTCGGTCGAACGCAGTGCCTTTTGTAGTGCCTCTGGAAAATTTCGGCCAATAGCCATAGCCTCGCCCACACTTTTCATAGTCGTGGTCAAAGTCGTATCCGCACCAGGAAACTTTTCGAAAGCGAAGCGGGGAACTTTGACGACTATGTAATCAAGCGTTGGCTCAAATGATGCTGGCGTCCCGGCCGTAATGTCATTTTGGATTTCGTCGAGTGAATAACCAATGGCCAAGCGAGCCGCTATTTTTGCAATGGGAAACCCGGTTGCTTTCGACGCCAACGCAGATGACCTCGATACACGAGGATTCATCTCGATAACTATTAGGCGACCGTCGTCGGGATTAACAGCGAACTGGATATTACACCCACCGGTATCGACGCCAACTGCACGAATAATGTCAATCCCAACGTCACGCAATTTCTGGAACTCTCGGTCAGTCAATGTCAGCGCGGGCGCAACCGTGATGGAGTCTCCGGTGTGCACCCCCATGGGATCGACGTTTTCAATTGAACAGACCACCACAACGTTGTCGTTGTGGTCTCGCATTAGCTCGAGCTCATATTCTTTCCACCCAATGATGGACTCCTCCA
>JBDNFH010000120.1:0-4817 GCA_041689915.1 Candidatus Nanopelagicales bacterium
CGCGGAGAGTGCCGACAAGCACGGTATTCCCCGCGCCGACGCACTCCACGCAGTGACGAACGCTGACGCGATCGAGGATGTGCCCGGCTTGCCGGGGGAGCCGACCAAAGTCTTCGTTGGCCATCCGCATCCGCAGACTGACCGCTACATTGAAGTAATCGCCGCGCTGACCAGGCACGGTGATATCCGCGTCTTTCACGTAATGGAGTTGAGTGACCTGTACCGCGATCTCGTGGAGTAGAGAACCGAGAGGGAAGTGACGAAATGACGAAGAGTAACGGGGCGAAAGCCCTCACCAACGATGAGGAACGGCAGTACGCCGACTTGGCCGAGCGCGCTGAGCGTGGCGAGCTGCGTCCGATTGGCCGGCCGAAGCGCGGCGCGGAGGCCGCTGCAGAGGGCCGCCGTCTGATCATGGAGGCGAGCGGCGCATCCAGCCTCGAAGAGGCGTTCCGGCTGGCGCTGGGCAGGCCACCTGTCGCAGAAGCCGGCCGAGGACCGTCGCCGACCTGGCGGCTGCGTACCAGTCCTGAACTTGACGATGCGGTACGACGTGTCGCCCAGGAGCGCGGTGTGCCCGTGGCGCTCGTCATCCGCGAAGCGGTGGCGCAGTACGTCGCCGCCGGCGGCAACGGGCATTAGCGCAAGCCGGTTGGGAAGTTATGACACCGGTTGAGATTGATCAGGTGATGACAACGGCGCATGAAGCCGGAGAAGTGGTCTGGGGTCACGGCATGTCGAGTGCGACCACCGGGCGAACTTGGGTGGGTCAGAAACGGTCGTTTTTGCACAGAGTGAGCAGACATGAGTACGACAACACGGCATACTTGGGTCACTTACTATCGGCGCATGGGGTGGTGGGGAGCGGCGGAAGAGGTCAGGCATGTGCACGAGTTTTCGGCTGAAGGCAGCGGACTCCTCCGTCGTGGTGGGACGCACAATGGAGTTCCCGAACCTCATGGGGGCCAAGATCACCGTGCTGCCGCGCGGATTCTCAGGTACGGGAGCAGCACCCACCGGAACTGGCAGGACGTGGACGTCCACCTATGGAATTGTCGGCATGGACGCCTTCGGTCATCCCGGGTGGCTGACCGACGGGATGAATGAAAAGGGCGTCTACGCGGGGCTGCTCTACATGCCAGGCTTCTGCGACTACACGCCAGCGGACGGCAAGGATGCGTCCACCTGCATGTCGATCGTCGACACGGTGGCCTACGTGCTCGGCACTTGCGCGAGCGTCGCAGAAGTCACGGCGGCACTGTCGGCGGCCACGGTGTGGCCGTGGGTCGTCCCAGGCTTCGGGTTCGCACCCCCCGCGCACCTGATCGTGCATGACGCGGCCGGGGCATCCGCCGTCATCGAATGGCGCGACGGCGAGATGATCACCTTCGATAACCCGATCGGCGTGGCGACCAATTCCCCGCACCTGGATTGGCATCTGCTCAATCTGCGCAACTACGTCACGCTGAGTGCACAGAATCCAAGCCCGGTGACCATCGAAGGGGTGACTCTGCCGCCATTCGGCCAGGGTGCCGGGATGAGCGGGCTTCCTGCCGATTCCAGCAGCCCATCGCGGTTCGTCCGGGCCGTTGCCTACGTCGCAACGCTACTTCCTGACACTGACGCCGCTAGCCTGGAACTTTCCGCACTGCACGTGCTCAACAACTTCGACATCCCGTTCGGCTCTGTCAAGGCGGGCGATGACCCGGAGGAGGACGACCATACGCTGTGGGTCTCCGTCTCAAATCTTGCGGATCTGCGTTACGTTGTCCGTGGGTACGACGATGCAGCACCGCAAGCCATTGACCTCAAGTCCACCGACTTCACCCCTGGTCAGCCGCGACAGGTGTCCCTGCCGGTCGGCGGTTTCGCACAACTGGTGGTGTGAGCCGTATCAACAGCAACGATCACTTCGACGAGAACCTCGTCGCGGACCTCGTAAACGATGCGGTAGTTACCGACGCGGACGCGGCACAGCGAGTGCTCCTCCCGCATCGGCACATGACTCAACGCTAACTTGACATTCTGAACGTATTCAGAATAATGGTCTTTATGAACACCGTAGCCATCCACCGACGCGTTCAGTCATCTGAACTCTCAAGAAACTCGGCAGCTGTCTTCGCAGCTGCCGAGCAGGGCCCAATTGACATTACTCGGCGCGATGGCGAGGACTTCGTACTGGCAAAAGCCAGCGATGCGGCAAAGGAGCGACGTGCCATAAGCATCGCCGCGGACCTGGTAGCAGCATCCTTGTCAACAAGCGGTGTGGATCTGGCCGATCGTTTGCGGGGACCCTTTCCCTGGATCGAGTTCCTGGCTCCGCAGTCCCAAGTCCGATTCGCAACCGAAATCGTCAATGTGACTCGAGCATGCGCAGCCGTTGGGCAGTTCAGCAAACTCCTCGTAGTGTTCGAAGCGTGGCGATCCTCTGCCGAAACCATTGCCAATGGCTATACCTCCGATGACGAGTTGGAGTGGCTTGACGTGCCGGTGTCAGTTACCGACCCACGCAATAAGACGTGACTAACCGTCGCGAGCAAGTCGCGCGGCCACAGAAGAAGTATGAATTCGACATCAGGTTCAGTACACGTAGCGCCGAAAACGGCTGGACAAATCTCCTCGCGACAACTCGAAATGCGATCGTTGACGCCTGGGATTTCTTGACCAAGACTCCTCATGCCGCCAGCGAAGGCAACCACCCAATGCGTGACGAGTTGGAGTTCGTAAGTGTCAATGGGAATCGATACCCGCGTTGGCAGTACGAGCTGCCCGGTGGGGCGCGAATTTGGTTCTATGTCCACGAGCAGGTCGTGTGGATCATCGACGTCCACACACGACACCCGAACCAAACTAAGTAGCCCAGGAGAGGTCAACCGGCAAGGACCCCAATCAGGGAATACAGACCACTCGAATACCGGCCACTATCGGTTTCAGACCCCACAGCCATCCACGTGCACAAGATGGGCAGCACCTCGAGCACCGGCGGGCGGCTTGACTGATCGGCTCGGCCGTTGCGCTACGCGGGGCTCCAGGTCCCGGTGCTGGTGTTGTAGACGAGGTCACGGGTGCAGACCGGGCCGCCGGCGCCGTTGTTGGCCCACCACGCCCAACTCTGTTTCCAACCACCCAAGATGCTGGCGCCCCAAGTGATCTGTGACGCGTCGACGTCGGTGCAGGACCCGGTGGCGGGCAGCCCGACCTGCTGGGCGGGCGCCACCGGTCCGAGCGTGGAGGAGGTGCCAGGTGACGTGGAGGAGGTGCCGGAGGTCATCACCCGGTTGCCGGTGCCGAACTGTGAGACGGCGACGAACAGGCTACCCCCGTAGGTGACCGAGTTCCAGACGCTGTCGACGGCAGCGGTTCGGCTGGTCCAAGTGTCACCGGGCGCAGCCGACGCCGCTGGGGCGCCCATCACGCTCAAGGCGACCACCACGGATGTTAAGACGGCGACAGAGTACGCCGCCCCTGGCGTGAGAACAGTGCCAACGTGGCAGCGGCGACCAACAGGACACGAAAACGTGCGGCTTTTTTGATATTCGAAGAGTAGTTCCGTAACCATGACAACAAGGGTGAAAAAGACAAAACGAAAAAAATGGGGGCCGCCCCCGCACGGCGGACCCGGGAGAAAAAAGGTGAAGGGAAAGCGTGTTTTCGCACTGCTCAGAAAGACAACCAAGATTACTTGGTCGTCGACTCCCACGCATCTGGATTTTTGTTCTTGGTAGAGCCCGCTGGCGCTGAGTTACGTTGAATTATTGCGCCGCATGATTGGTGGGGGCGTGGGAGCACACTCACGGGGACGGGAATTTTAGGAATGGGGGTGCGTCCCGGCTGGCATTGAATCCTTTATGCACACTGAGAACATCAGCTAATGCCCGACGCAAATGCTTGCGAAAATCACGCGCGCGGGTGTACTCGTTACCGAACTGCTCCGCCAATTGCTCCCACGTGATGTGGGTTGTTTTCTGCACATACATGTCCACACTCAACCCGCCCCCACCTTGACGTCGCAACGCGGCCAAGTGACGCATATCCACCAGGGTCACTGTTTCCATAATGGAGTCATAAAACTCTTGTGAGAGTTCAATTTCTAACTCCAACAATGCCGGCTGGGACTCCACTTTCGCGGTGAACCGCAGTTGCGCCCGCGAAGGGATCATCAACCCTTGCATCGCATGTGTACTCACCCCACCACTGGTGTCATCCATCCTTAACACAAACGACGACTGGATCAAATGTTTCGTTTGCTCAATAACCGCCGCGTTACCTTTCGCGGAATGGTGAATCCCAAGATCACGCATAAAAGCTCGCAGTGACGGCCCCAAGCTGATACTGCGTTCCCCGGTTTATTTCACCTGGGTAACCAGCCAGGTCAATAGCAGTCGAGGAATCACACCACAGGGATACGCGTCATAAGGTTTCCCCTCTTTATCCAACAGTCGCGCCGCCGGTGACTCGTAATCTAAAATGGGCCAATTCGAGTGTGTCACAAACGGTCGTATTCGCGCGAAATCAAAACCGCCCTCCCCCATCCGGGACCGCGCCCAGCGTTGCGTTGATGCGATCGATCCGAACGAATAGACGCCTGGTACCCCCGATCGGCGTCAGGCCATGACGCCTATAGAACGCGAACGCGTTGTCGTCGGTCGCATCAACCACAACCAGGCGACCCCCGCCAAGGTTCGCGGCCGCAGCGGCTGATTCCAGCGCATCCAGAAGCAAGTCCGATCCGTAGCCGCTGCCTTGAAGGTCACGGATGATCGCCAAGCGCGCGATCAGGTAGCCGGGGATACGGCTGGAATAGCCGGCGCGCACAC